>DBXH01000037.1:15241-15563 GCA_002309335.1 Bacteroidales bacterium UBA1217
TCCCGCCGCCACAACTGGTTTTATGCCATTATTATTTTGCATATTTGGCTTTGAGGGCATCCATATCTGCCTTCTTTGCATTCTTGGGAATCTCAGGCAGTTTGGAGAGAGTCATCTCGTCAAGAGCAAGCACGAAGTCATCAGCTGAAGCAACCTGAACCTTCAGGCCAAAGTTGGACATCATATCCTTCTCAAAGCCACCGACAGTCTTGCTGCTACGACACTCGTAGCTACCAGTCTTGCTGGCAATTTCGCTCACCTTCTCGCTGCCAGTGAGACGTTTCTGACCCTGGTACACACGGAGTGTGCCACCGAATTCATC
>DBXH01000036.1:0-1226 GCA_002309335.1 Bacteroidales bacterium UBA1217
GGGACGGAATCCATCGAAAGCAGCCTAGGACAATACATACAGGTGTTCCCTTCGCCCGCATCGGACCAGGTGCAGGTGATGTCGTCGTTCGAACTGCGCAGAATCGAGGTCTACGACCTGCAGGGACGCACCGTGCTTAGCATTCCGTGCGAGGGACACGCGGCTGCATTCAATGTCGGCGAGTGGTCCAAGGGTATGTATGTCGCCGTTGTAAAGACCAGCGCCGGCAACTTCACAAAGAAGATTGTAGTTTCGAAAGAATAAAAAGCGAATGGGAACCTTTAAAAACTCTATTGTTTAACACGAATTACACAAATTTTTAGAGGTTACCAGAAGAGTATTTGTCGAACATATCAAAAAAATTTGTATATTTGCACGCTGTTTCGAGTTTTGAAACAGCGTGCAAAAACGATATATATTAATGTAAAATAAAAGATTATGCAAAAATTTGATCCTGCAACAGCAATTCAACGTATCGACGGTCGCGATGCCAACCGTGGTGTGAACCCCGCAATCTGCGACAGTGCCACATTCACATTTCCCGAAGCCCACTTGATGACCGAGACCTTCCACGGCGAAACTGAGGGCTATTTCCTCTACAGTCGTCACTGGAACCCCTCTAACCTCGCTCTTTGCCAGCGCCTCGCCGCTATGGAAGGCACTGATATGGCTTGGGTTACCGGTTCCGGCCTTGCCGCTATCACCAGCGCCTTGCTGCACGAAGTCAACGCCGGCGACCACATCGTGGCTTCTATGACCACCTACGGTGGCACCTTCGCCTTTATGGCTAACTACCTCAAGAAGTTCAACGTTAACACAACCTTCGTGAATATGCAGAACCTCGAGAGCGTGAAGAAAGCCCTCGCCGAGCATCCAAACACCAAGGTCGTCTACACCGAGACTATGAACAACCCCCTGCTCCGCATCGCCAACATCCCCGAGCTGAGCAAGATGGCCCACGCCGCTGGCGCCAAACTCATCGTCGACAACACCTTCACCCCGATGATTTTCAACCCCTGCCGTCTGGGTGCCGACATCACCGTCTACTCGATGACCAAGTACATCAACGGTACCAACGACTGCGTCGCCGGTGCTATCTGCGGTAGCGCTGACTATATCAACAGCCTTATCGATGTCAACAATGGTACTTGTATGCTGCTCGGTCCTGTGCTGGATCCTATGCGCAGCGCCTCTATCAACAAGAACCTCCACACCCTCCACATCCG
>DBXH01000036.1:1274-17703 GCA_002309335.1 Bacteroidales bacterium UBA1217
TACAACTATCCCGGTCTGCCCGAGCATCCCGACTACGAGCTCTTCTGCTCGATGATGAACGAAGGCTACGGCTTTGGCGGTATGATCAGCATCGATATGGGTACTGCCGAGGCTGCCAGCAAGATTATGGAGATTATGCAGCGCAAGGGCGTCGGCTACCTCGCCGTTTCGCTGGGCTACTTCAAGACNNTTCAGCAACAGCGGCAAGTCGACTTCGAGCGAGGTGCCCGAGGATATCCAGAAAGAGATGGGTATGAGCGAAGGCCTTATCCGCTTCAGTATGGGTCTCGACAACGACATTGAAGCTACCTTCCAGCTTATCAAGCAGTCGGTCGACGAGTACAACGCAAGCAAATAATATTCTTTGGTTAAAGGGTTGAAAAGGTTCGCTGTCATTCAACCTACCAAGCAACTGAAAGGAGCGAACCTTTTCAACCTTTTCAACCCTTTTATCCTTTACAACCTTTTTAACCTTTATAACCTATAAACTTAATAACAATGAACATCATTATCAGTATCATCATTGGAGCTTTGGCTGGTTTTCTCGCCGGCAAGATTATGAAAGGCTCAGGTTTCGGTTTCATCGTCAATCTTATTGTCGGTATTGTCGGTGGTTTCCTTGGTGGCAACGTATTGTCGTGGATTGGCATCAGCTGGGGCGGCACTTTCATTGGCGCCCTTATCACCTCAGTCATCGGTGCAGTCTTGTTGCTGTGGCTGATATCGCTTATTAAGAAGAAATAAAATTTCTTTATGGTTAGAAAGGTTTAAAAGGAAGAATTCTAACCTTTTAATTCCTTCAAGCACAGCGCCCCTTTTAATCCTTTTAAGCGTAGCGAACCTTTAAAACCTTTTAACCTTTCAAGCGCAGCGACCCTTTTAAACCTTTTAATCCCTTCAAGCGTAGCGAACCTTTAAACCCTCAGTTTATGAAAAAAATAGCAGTAATCCTTTCCGGCTGTGGCAACCGCGACGGTAGTGAGTTGCAGGAAACTTTGAGTCTGCTCCTCGCCATCGACCGTCACAATATGCATTACCAATGCTTTGCACCTTGTATTGATTTCAATGTTGTCACATATCTCGACAACAGCGGCGAGACCGGCGAAGTGCGCGACCTCTATGCCGAAGCCGCCCGCATTGCCCGTGGCGACATCAAGCCGCTCGACGAATATAATCCTGCCGATTATGATGCTCTCGCTCTTCCAGGCGGTATGGGTGCTGCACGCAATCTGTCGACCTATGCCTTCGACGGTGCTAATATGAAGGTGCTGCCTGAGGTCGAAAAAGCCATCCTGGACACTCACGCAGCCAAGAAACCTGTTGTGGCGATGTGCATCGCCCCGATGGTGCTGGCAAAGGTGTTGGGACCTTTCGGCGTAAAGCTCACTTTGGGCGATGTATGCGGCGCCTCTACAATTGCCGCTCAGCTCGGAGCTGTTCATCAGGTTTGTGGAGCTACCGACATCTGTGTTGACGACGCTAACCGCGTTATCACTACGCCCGCCTATATGGTAGGCACCCATATCAGCCAGATTTTCGACGGCGCCGAGAATATGGTCGCCCGACTCGCCGAATGGCTGGCTTAGTTTTTGCGATGGCAGATTTCCTGCCATACACTTTTTTATGGCTTGTCTCTAGGTCAATTCTGGGTCAACGCTAGGTCTGTTTAACACAATAGAGATATACTCCTTCTTATAAAACTGACATTTTGTCAGTTTTTTTTTATTTGGTGCTGTTATTGATGTGTTTTTTTTCAGAAGGAGATATAATACTATGAATTTGAACAATTTTACAATCAAAGCACAAGAGTCGGTACAGAAAGCCGCCGAGATTGCCCAGGCGCATCAGGCTCCGAGTATCGACACAGTACACTTGATGAAAGGCCTTTTGAGTGAAGACGAGAATGTTACGCCGTATCTGCTTAAGAAGATGGAAGTTAATGTGGCACGTCTGTCGCAGGCACTCGACGCCCAGATGCAGTCGCTGCCGCGTGTCAGCGGAGGCAGTCAGTATGCAAGCAATGACCTTAACAATGCTCTGGTCAAAGCTCAGCAGACGGCTACTGAGATGGGCGACGAGTTCGTTTCTGTCGAGCATCTGCTGATTGGGCTCGTCAATGGCCGCGACAATACGGCAGGCCTGCTGAAGGATGCTGGCGCATCCGACAAGGCGCTTCGTGCCGCCATTGCCGACCTGCGCAAGGGCTCGAAAGTGGGCAGCCAGACGGCAGAGGATACTTTCAATGCTCTGAACAAGTATGCAAAGAACCTTAACCAGCTGGCACAGAGCGGCAAACTCGACCCTGTGATAGGTCGTGACGAGGAGATACGCCGTGTGCTGCAGATTCTGAGCCGACGCACCAAGAACAACCCAATCCTTATCGGTGAGCCAGGCGTTGGCAAGACTGCCATCGCCGAAGGTATCGCCCATCGTATCGTCAGCGGCGATGTACCTGAGAATCTGAAATCAAAGACTCTCTATTCGCTTGATATGGGCGCTCTTATCGCTGGAGCCAAATACAAGGGCGAGTTTGAGGAACGTTTGAAGAGTGTTATACGCGAAATCAACGAGGCCGACGGCGAGATAATCCTGTTTATAGATGAAATTCACACCTTGGTGGGTGCCGGCGGCGGCGAGGGCGCTATGGATGCCGCCAACATTCTTAAGCCCGCACTCGCCCGTGGCGAACTGCGTGCCATCGGTGCTACCACTCTTGCCGAATATCAGAAGTATTTTGAGAAGGACAAGGCTCTTGAACGTCGTTTCCAGAGCGTGTTGATTGACGAGCCCGACGTGGCCGACACTATCTCGATTCTGCGTGGTTTGAAGGAACGCTACGAGGTTCACCACAAAGTGCGTATCAAGGACGAGGCCATCATCGCCGCCGCCGAATTGAGTAACCGCTACATCAGCGACCGTTTCCTGCCCGACAAGGCTATCGACCTTATCGACGAGGCGTCGGCTAAGTTGAGAATGGAGATAGACTCTGTCCCCGAGGAATTGGATGAGATTGAACGTAAGATCCGCCAGCTGGAGATTGAGCGCGAGGCCATCAGTCGCGAGATAGAACATTCTGGCAGCATCTCCAGCGACGAGTCGCAAGCCAACAGCGACAAGCTTAACCGCATTAGCCACGAGATAGGAGAACTCACCGAACAGCGCGACCAGATGAAGGCGCGTTGGCAGAACGAGAAGAGCATCGTCGAGGCTATCCAGACGGAAGTCAAGAATATTGAAAGCTATAAGTTTGAAGCTGAGCAGGCTGAACGTCAGGGTGATTACGGCAAGGTTGCCGAATTGCGCTATGGACGTATCAAGGAGGCTGAGCGCAAAGTTGACGATCTTAAAGTGCAGCTTCGTACTATGCAGGCCGACAATGCTATGATAAACGAAGAGGTCGACAGCGAGCAGATTGCCGAGGTGGTGAGCAAATGGACGGGCATACCTGTAACTCGTATGATGCAGAGTGAGCGCGAGAAGTTGCTTCACCTCGAAGAGGAGTTGCACAAGCGTGTTGTGGGGCAGGACGAGGCCATCGAGACCATCTCCAACGCCATCCGCCGTAACCGTACCGGCCTAAGCGACGGCAAGCGTCCTATCGGCAGTTTCATATTCCTTGGAACCACCGGTGTGGGCAAGACCGAATTGGCAAAGGCTCTGGCCGAGGTTCTGTTCGACGATGAGAATATGATGGTGCGTATCGATATGAGCGAATATCAGGAGCGTCACAGTGTGAGCCGACTGATAGGAGCGCCTCCGGGATATGTGGGTTATGATGAGAGTGGGCAGTTGACCGAAGCGGTGCGCCGCAAACCTTACAGCATCGTGCTGTTTGATGAGATTGAAAAGGCTCATCCCGATGTATTCAACATCTTGCTGCAGGTGCTCGAGGACGGCCGTCTTACGGACAACAAGGGACGTATCGCCGATTTTAAGAATACCATCATCATTATGACTTCGAATATGGGCAGTAATATCATCCACGAACGTATGAGCGACGCGATGAATATCAACGACTACACCATCGAGAAGACTAAAGAGGATGTTATGGAGCTGCTGAAGCAGAATATGCGTCCCGAGTTCCTGAACCGTATCGACGAGATAATTATGTTCCGCCCGCTGAGCAAGAAGCAGATTCGCGAGGTGGTCCGAATACAGCTGACCAATGTCGCCAAGATGCTTGAGAAGAACGAGATTCTTATCAGCGCTACAGACGAGGCTGTCAACCTGCTTGCCGAAATAGGCTTCGACCCCGCTATGGGAGCACGACCTGTGAAGCGTGTCATCCAACGCCAGATACTTAATGAGCTTTCAAAGCAGATTCTCGAGGACAAAGTCCATACTGGCGAGAACATCATCATCGACGTAATCGACGACCAGTTCGTCTTCTACAATGCCAGTATGAAATGATGAAATGAAAGATTAGGGCGACCGAATGGCCGCCCTAATCTTTTATTCTATATAAATCACTCCTAAAAGAGAATCTATTGTTTTTTTTATAACAAGAAAGGGGACGTGAGTGTTTTGTATTCGGATGAATAGCTGTTGTCGGTATTACGAAGCGGAATCTTATTTATTATGAAATCTGAACAATGAATTCCGAATATGAGTATGGTGCGTTTTGCTGGGTCGGTAATGTGATTGCAGATGTCGGTGCGGCTGATATATAGAAGACCTGTTTCCTTGGCGATTTCTATTGCCCTTTCGGCTTCGTTGGATGGAATTATAATTGAAAGGCATCCATTAGGAGTGAGTAGTTGCAAGGAGTATTTAAATAGTTCATTCAGCGATAGATTGTCGTCGTGACGTGCTATACGTCGGCGTGGGTCTTGGTTGCGGAGCGAGTTTGAGAAATAAGGTGGATTGGATATTATCAGGTCGTAAGTGGTTTGCGATTGTTTGGCGAATTCCTGCAAATCAATATTTCTTGCCTTGAGCCTGTCGCTCCACGGCGAGCGGGCAAAGTTGGCGGCGGCAACTTCGATGGTTTTTGCGTCGATATCAATGGCTGTGACTTGTGCATCGGTGTAGCGTTGCGCCATCATCAGAGCAAGTATGCCACAGCCGGTGCCGATATCAAGAATGCAAACCGGCTGCTGTTGCGGCTGTGCTATGGCACCGAGCATTATGGCGTCGTTGCCCACTTTCATTGTGGCTCCGTTGTCGTCAATGGCGAATTGTTTGCAGTGGAACATAAAAATGGCATTAAAAAAAAGGCTGCTGCACATTATGCAGCAGCCTTTTTTATGTTAATTATAGAGTTACTTCCTTGCCTCTCTCGAAGCATTGTAGAAGATCTTCAGTGCACTGGCAGCACGGAGTTCCTGCTTGATATCGCTAATCATACCCATTTTTACTTTGCCGTCGGCTTTGATGGCGAAAGTGAGTAGTTTGCTTTCTTCTTCAGAACGTGAAGTCTTTTCGAATTCCACAAACTGACGGATGTCGGCGACATCGGCTATTTGGTCGTCAAGCTGTATACGAGGCTCGGTACCATATTTTGCTGTATAAGCATCCATAGGAACACCGATGTTGATGTAACTGACCAGACTTTTCTTCTCTAACTTTGTCACCTCAGAGCCTTTTGGCGGAGTGATTTTGACAAAGAGTGAGCTTTCACGCATAGTCGTGATAACCATAAAGAAGAACAGGAGCATAAAAATAATGTCCGACATTGAACCCATATTAAGGGCGGGCGTACCTTTGTCATTTTTTTGTTTAAAACGTGCCATTATTTACTTCCTCCTGTATTTTTAGGCTCGGCCTCCGAGATAGCAACGGGGATTGCTTTGTCGATGGCGCCTTTGTGAGCTTCGTCTAAGTCTTTATAAGGTCTACTGAATTTTTCACGCGAGAGTTCGTCACGCATTTCGTTGATGGCTGCGGTTAGTTCGTTCTGCACCTTGAAATAGGTATCGTACGAGGTGCCGCGGTCGTTTTGCAGCGAGATAACACCTTTTGATACGGGGTATACACCGATAAGGTCAATATTCATATCCTGTTTTTCAGGAAGGTTGGGGAGATTCTGGGGGTTGCCCAAAAACTCTTTGGCACGTTCCTTCAGCAGGCTGATATCACCGACCTCCTTGTTGAAAAGGATACGGTCGTTGCGGTTGATTTTGACCTGGAAGATGTTACGTTCACGAACTTCTGGCGGAGTGAAGTCCGGCGGCAGCGGTGGCGGCAAACGCCGGGCGATACCCATATCTGTGTTGATGTTGGAGACCATCAGGAAGAAGGCCAGCAACAGGAACGAGATATCGGACATCGAGCTTGTATTTAAGCCAGGAGTTGATTTCTTGCTCATAGTGATACTTACTTTTTTAATGATTTAGAAATAACAGACCATATCAACAGTATCAGTGCTCCACCAACGGTGAAATAGGTGGTGTAGCATGCGATGGCGATAAGTTTCGCGGTCTTTTCGGAGGTATCGTAGCGCAGCAACATTTCCTGCGGCATAGTGTCACCGATAGAAAGAAGGATGGCAGCTACAATAACTACTATGATTGCTCCTGCGAAGATGATTGTCTTTTTGGGCTTGTCTTTGAGGCTGAGAATGCCGTAGAAAAGCCAAACGATGAGGCTCAGCGCCACATAGCAAATCAGTACCCAGAATGCCACGTCGAATGCCCAACCGAAGGTTTGCTGGTTGACGGCAAAGAGTATGGCGCACACGGCTACGATAACAGCTACGGCAAGGCTGCACCACATTATGATTTTTCTCGTTTTTTCTTGCATAATAATTAGTTTAAAAGTTTAATTAAAAGTTTAAATGTTTTAAAAGGTTTAAAAGGTTTTAGGGATTGAAAGGTCTCGGTTTTAGTCCTGCTCCTTTCGCTGAAATGACCCTTTGTTTCCTTTTAATCTTTTTATATGCAAGAATATTATTTCTTGTTCTTAATGAGGATGTCCATAAAGGTTATGGTACCATCTTCCATCTGAGAAACGAGGCTCTCGATTTTGGTAAGGAGGTAGTTGTAGAAAATCTGAAGGATGATAGCGACAATAAGACCGAACACAGTGGTCAAAAGGGCCATCTTCATACCGTGAGCAACAACGGTCGGGCTGATATCACCTGCTTTCTCGATATCATCGAATGCCTGGACCATACCGATAACGGTACCGAGGAATCCGAACGAAGGAGCCAGGGCGATGAACAGGGCGATCCAGGTGAGGTTAGCCTCGAGGCGAGCCATCTGGACACCACCGTAAGAAGTGAGGGCTTTTTCAACGTTCTCAAGACCTTCGTCGATGCGGTCGAGACCCTGATAGAAAATGCTTGCTACAGGACCACGGGTGTTGCGGCAGAGTTCCTTGGCAGCGTTGTAGTCGCCTTTCTTAACGTTGTCTTCAATACCGTTGAGGAGGGCGTTGACGTTGGTGGTTGCCATATTGAGGTAGATGATACGCTCGATAACGAGTGCCATACCGAGGATGAGGCAGAGGAGNNGGGGTCATCCAGCCTGCACCACCTTGGATGTATTTTTCTTTGAGCACTTCGTGGAACGATTTTGCCTCTTCGGCCTCGTCCGTGGTAGCTTCTACGGGCTCTGCAACGGCCTCGTCTGCTACTGCAGCGCTGTCATCGGTGACTTGCTCGGTTTGGACGGCGTCGTTGTTGGGAGCGTCCTGAGCCATTACATTGTTGAGATTGGTGAATGTCAACAATCCAATTACTGACATTAATGCAATTACTTTTTTCATTTTGGTTTTAATTGTGTTAATTATTAATTAGTTAATTTGATTTTCTATTGTTACAATATGTTTGCAAATTTAGCAATAAGTTTGCAACTGGAAAAGTTTTTTTCGTTTTTTTTTCAAAAAAGTATGTTTATATATAAGTAAGTGTCTGTTTTATAGATTAATACTTTCTGAGTTTTTTTGCTCTATACTATATACTGCCCGCCGTCACCTTAAATAAGCCTGTTGAGGAGTTTGTTGGCGATTTGTTGCAAAGGCTGTTTGTCGGATTCGGGACGTGCTATGCTGTCAAGGTTTTTCATTGCGTTGTTGTGGAGTTCTGCAATGGATGTTTCTACCTCTTTGCGTATGTCGAGTTGAGCATAGATGTCTAGCACTTGCTTTATTTTCTGTGTCGGATCGTCGGGTGTCGTGGCAAAAAGTGCATTAAGCTGTTGTCGCTGAGCAGGTGAGCCTTTCTGGAGCGCTTTGAGGAAAAGGATTGTTTTCTTGTTGTCTTTGATGTCCGTTCCCGGTTGCTTGCCGAAGGTCTCAAGTGTGCCATAGGCGTCAAGTAGGTCGTCGCGTAGCTGGAAGGCAAGTCCGATATTGATGCCGAAGTTGTAGATGGCATCGGTGTCGGAGGGGGCGGCTTCGGCGTAGAGTGCACCAATCTTGAGTGCTCCGCCTAGAAGTACGGCGGTCTTGAGCCGTATCATCTCCATATATTCGGGTATGGTGACGTCGTCACGCTTCTCGAAGTTCATATCATACTGCTGCCCTTGACAGATCTCCATACTTGTCTGCTGGAAGGTTTGGAGTATTTCGTGCAGGTTCCTGTGTGGCGTTTTCAGGAAGTATTGGAATGCAAGAATGTTCATTGCGTCGCCCGAAAGTATAGCCGTATTCTGGTCCCATTTGACATACACGGTGGGTTTGCCTCGTCTGACGGGCGATTTATCCATCAGGTCGTCGTGGAGGAGTGTAAAGTTGTGGAATGTTTCAATGCCTATGGCTGCGTATCGCGCCTGCTCGATGTCGCCTCCAAAGAGGTCGTTGGCGGCAAGCAGGAGTAGAGGCCTGATGCGTTTGCCTCCCTGTGCAAGGGTATAGGCTATGGGGTCGAACAGTTGTTGCGGATTACCGGTGAATTGTTCGGCGTTGAAATATTCTGTTACTTTGTCGGAGAGTTGATTAAGGGTGAGCATTTTATGAGGGTTGTAAAGGGTTTGAAAGGTTGAAAAGGTTTAAAGGGTTGATGGTTTTAGGTCATCTAAAATGGATAGTCGATTCCGAAATTTGCTGTGACTTGATTGAGTTTCCAGTGTGGCGGGCACCAGCGTTTGGATTGCTCTACGCCGGGGTCGTATAGAGGTATTCCCAGGTCGCACCTTAGTGTGATGATTGATATGTTGGCACGGAGTCCGAAGCCAATTCCTGTGGCAATGCTTTGAGGCAGTGTTTTTAGGTTAAACTGGCCGTCGGGGAATTCACTCGATTCATGGGTGAGCCATACATTGCCGATGTCGGCGAAGAGGGCTCCTTCGAATATTGAGATAATTGGGAAACGGTATTCGAGGTTGGTCACAAGCTGTATGTCACCGATGCGTTCAAGTATGTCGTTGTTGGCTGAGAGGAAGTTGCCCGGGCCGAGATAGCGAAGATGCCATGCTCGTATGGTCGTTGGACCGCCGCCGAAGAAACTCTTCTCGTATGGCATTGCTTTTGAATTGCCGTAGGGCAGTCCAATGCCGGTCATAATGCGGGCAACGAAGGTGCTTTTCTTGCCTATATAGAAATATCGTTTGAATTCGGCATTAAGTCTGATGTATTGAGAGAAAGGCACGCCGAAGATGTATCTGACACCGTTTTGGTCCGGTTCTGAACCAGCAAGGTGCTCGATGGCGCTGAGTAGGTTGCCTGCACTTTCAAAGGAGAGGTGAAGGTAGTTGAAGTTGATGCGTGAGCCGTATTGCTGGTTGTTGTAGACATAGTCATAGCGGGCATCCATTATGAAGTGGTCGCTGTACTGATATTTGACTCGCGCGTCGCTGATATGTTGCATACGGCTGCGGAAAGCACTGTCGATGTTGAAGAAACGGACAAATGTGAGCTCGACGGGAAGCAATTGGTGGCTGTGGCGGTCGCGTGTCCAGCTGTAACCGAAACCGCTGTTGAAGAGGAGCCGCTCGAAATAGCTGTGCAGCTGGTAGTTACCGCCGAGATTGATGACGGTGTGGGGGCGCATCCGCTGCCACATAATGTCTTTGGTGAAGGGGAAGAGGAATGTCGGCAGGTCAAGCGAAAGGTTGAGCCCGTTTTCAAAGTTACTGACGTTGTTGCGAATGTTCTCGCTGTCGCGGTTTTTGAGGATCAGTTTAGGCAGCTCGACAAGGAGCGACCACTCGGCTCTGAATTGTTCGGCGCCGCCAAAGAGGTTCTTGTTCTGGTAGCTCAGCTTGGTCTCGAGTCCAAAGTTGCCGCTCATAAGTCCTTGACTTTCGGAACCGAAAGGGGATGAGTTGTTGATTTCTATCGATGCCGACAGTCGTTGGCGTTTGGCGTTGAGTAGGCGCACTTTGGCATCTAGGAGGCGGTTGGTGTCGTTGCTGTTGGCCGATTCTACAAATTCGATATTGATATACTTGAAGTTGCGTAAACTGAGGAGTGAATTGTAGGTGCGGTCTATGTTGCGCGGGCGGAAGGTGAGACCTTCGAAAAGGAAAAGGGCTCGGCTGATGACGTGTGGCTTGATGGTCATCGGCTGGTTGTAGAGGTAGTGGTAGTTGGTGGTGCGGGTGCGGAAATGCATAGGCTCGGTCAGCGTGTCGTAGCTGCTGGCCAACCCCGTGTTTGCGGCCGACGAATTAGGGTGGATGTAAATATTGTCGAGATAGTATTTCTGGAGAGGATGGGTTATAGTCTGGCGGCTGGCGTTGATGAAACGCGGGTTGCGTATGTTGAGCCGGATTGTGAGTTTATGATCCTCAAAGGCGGTGTCTACGATGTACGACACCAGGTCTGTCGAGGCGTAGAAATAGCCTTCGTTCCGCAAGCGGTCTACTATCCGCGTGCGTTCGTTGTCCATAATTTCTTGGTCGTAGTAGTCGCCGGCTTTAAGCAGGGATTCTTCTTTCCACTCTTTCAGTAACTTGTCGACATCGGGTGTCTCTGAACGGAAAGAGACGTCGTCGATACGATAGCGAATGGTCGGATTTAGATGGTATATAACGTTGACATCGTGTTTTTTGCGCCAAACGGTGTCAAAAGTTACGGTGGATTTAAAGCATCCTTTCGATTCAAGCAGTCCGGTAAGTTGGTTGCAGGTCTGTACCGTTGCGTTTTCGTCGTATACTACAGGTGCCTGTCCTTTGCGTCGCAGGTAGTTATGCCAGAAATTTGACTTTTGTGGATTAGAGAGGGTGTAGATGTACATTGAGAATCGCGGACCGACGCCGAGCAGGTGGGTATTGGGCTTCTGCTTGGTGAATTTCTTCATATCGCTCAGTGCGTCGCGTATTTCCTTGGGAGGCGCACTGCCGTCGGGCATAGTGATAATGAATTCGTTTTTGTTGAGAACGCGCTCGTCGGGCTGTATGAACTTGTCAACACTTCTGCACGAGGCAAATGCCAATGCTAGGATCAGCATAGCCAAGAATTTTGGTAGCAGTGTTGATTTTGAGTTCGTTTTCATTGCCGTTCAATAATTTCCATTATTTTTGCTGTCGTTCCAAGGTGGTTTTGCATATAATTGAGGCAGGCATTGGATGCTTCGGCAAGGTGTCCTCCGTCATCAAACCAGTCAGTCAGGATGCTGCAAAGTTCGGTTGCAGTACTGTAGCTCTTGCCTCCTCCGCAGTCAATCAGTTCGCGCGCCTCCTGGAATTTGGTGTAATTAGGCCCGAAGCATACAGGGCAGCCGAAAATGGCAGCCTCGAGGGTGTTATGGATGCCTTTGCCGAATCCTCCGCCGATGTAGGCGACCGTGGCGTAGCGGTAGAGCGACGAAAGCATACCTATATTGTCGATTATCAGTATTTTCCGACTTAGTAGCGTGTTGTCGAAATCGTCGGTGTTTATCTGTGAATAGCGGACGCAGTTGTCGGCTTGGAACATTTGCTCTATATGGCTCAGATGGTTTTCACCAATCAAATGCGGAGCCAGAATCAGTTTGACAGACCCCTGGTAGGTGTCGATAAAGTGCTTGATGTTTTCCTCGTCAGGCTCCCACGAACTGCCGGCCATCAGGACTGGCAGCTGTTCATCAGCGCCGTTGCGGATGAAACGTTCAACGACGGGAAAGCTTTTGGCTTGCAATGCAATGTCGTTGACTCTGTCAAAACGGGTGTCGCCGGCTATGGAGCATCGGTTAACGCATATATTCTTAAGCAGCTTAAGCGATTCTTCGTTTTGGACAAAAATGTGTCTGTAGCACTGCAACTGTTTGGCAAACCATTTCCCGTACCATTTGAAGAAATATTGCGAAGGTCTGAATATTGCCGAGAAGAGATAGGTGGGAGTTCCTCTGCGGTCGAGGGCTTGCAGGTAGTTGAACCAGAAGTCGTATTTTACAAAGAATGCAACGTTGGGATGCATCATCTGCATCCAACGTTGTGCGTTGCGGCGCGTGTCGGGCGGCAGATAGCATACAATGTCGGCTTTGTCGTAGTTTTTCCTTACCTCATAGCCTGAAGGGGAGAAGAAGGTGAGGACAATCTTGTATTCTGGATGCTTGGCGCGGAATTGCTCTATTACGGGTCTGGCTTGTTCAAACTCTCCGAGTGATGACGCGTGAAACCAGGCTACTTTAGCCCCGTTGAGCCGCTTGAAATCAACCTTTTCAGTCCAGCGACGCCATCCCTTGCGCATCAATGACGCTTTCTCGTTGAGAGGAGAAGCGCATCTTACGCCACAAGTGTATATCGCTATTGCCAGACTGTAGAGGAACCTCATAATGTGTTGTTTTAGAAGAAATAATAATCGTATGCCGTTTTACCTTTCAGCGGGAACATCCAGCTGATTTTTATGGTGTAGAACAGATCGAAATACTTGGTGTTGTCGGGTCCGTGCAGGTCCATAACTTCATCGATGACATAGGCGCGCACCGAGTGGTTCCAGCATTGTGTGACATCGAATGAGATGTAGAAATTGAAGAAATTGGAGTGGTTGCTCATAAACCAGTATCCAACACTCTCGGTCAGCGTCACACCGCGACGTTTGTGGTCGTACAGCCTGGCATAGTCGCCTTGCAGTTGCGGCGCGTTGACATCGTTCATCTTGAAGATGGTCTTTTGTTGCATAATGCCTCCGTACAAACGTAGCAACAGTCCTGAGTTGGGGTTCTTTTCGCCCAGCGTGATAATCTTGCCGCCGCCAATCCTTAGCGAGAGCATCCTGTTGTAGCACGATACGTTGGCGTCGCTGCCGTTGGTTCCGATCACAAAAGGCACGGTGTCGTAGCTGAAGGCGGCAGGGCTGCGCTGTGCATAGTGTCGCAGTTTGTTGCCAAAGATAAGGTTGCCTTCGACGGTCGCTATCCAGTTGGATTTAAACTTGTAGCCAGCCTCCAATCCGTAGTTGAGATAGGGCGACACATATAGGTCGTGCATACCGTTGTCGGTCGAAAGGTTGTCGGAGGCGATGATGGTTCCGAAGTTGAAGCCGAATATCGGTGTGGCCAGTGTGTCCTGTGTCAGTTTCAGTTGCGCCTGAGATAGAGGCAGGAAGACCGTAAACAGCAATGCTGACAATATCAGTTTTTTGTATCTCATATTATTCTTCTATGTCGATGCGTGAGAATTTCTTGCCCATAGCTTTAAACACTTTGGGCATAATATCAATATTGTTCTGGATGCCGGAGAAAGTCTCGGCACCGGGGCCGTAAGCAAATACAGGCACCATAACTCCCGAATGGCCGTCGGTGATGAATTTGCATTCATTCTTGCCTTTTTTTATATCGCCGCCGGTAAGCACCAGGCCTCCTGTCTCGTGGTCGGCGGTAACAACGACCAGGGTGTTGCCGTCTTGCTCGGCAAAGTCGAGCACCACTTTCAGCATCTGCTCAAAATCAGCCATCTCAGCTTCCATATAGGCGGCATCGTTGTTGTGGCAACCCCAGTCAATCTGCGAACCTTCGATAAGCATTGCAAATCCTTTAGGATTCTTGCCAAGTATTTCAAGGGCTTTCTTTGTGCCTTCTACCAGCACGGGGTCTCTCCCTGGAGCGATGGGGCCATAATAGTTCTCGCAGAAGAAAGTAACCAGTTTCGTGCTTTTCGACTTCTTCATCTCTTCGAGGCTGTAGGTGATTTCATAGCCTCTCTTCAACAGCGTGTCGAGGGGAGCGTAGCCGTCTTTGCGGTTTTCAGGGCGGAAGTTGCCAAGTCCGCCGCCAATCATCACGTCATAGCCGCATTGCGACATCTGCAGGCTTATGGAGTCGTACATCTTTCTGTCGGGGACGTGTGCGTAGGTGCTGGCGGGTGTCGCGTCAAGTACGCTGCTCGTGACGACAAAACCGGCCGACATACCCATATCTTTGGCAAGCTTCAGAAACGATGGCACGGGTGTGTTGTCGTGCAATACGCCTATGTGTCTGTTGTCGGTCTTGTAGCCCGTCACCAATGCCGTTCCGCCGGCACCGCTGTCGGTGGTGTATTTGTTGTGGGAATAGGTGCGCGAGAATCCGCTGAAAGGGAACCGCAGGAAGTTCGACAAACCTCTCTGCGCCACTACCGACGAATACACTTGGGCGGTGCCCATTCCGTCGCCGATAATGAATATTATGTTTTTAGCTTTTTTGCCTTGTGGGGCAGGGGAGGCGGCGATTTCAAACCATTCGCCGGTTGTATTGCTTTCCTGGAATGTATCTGCCGATGCCTTCAGGCCTTTTTGTCCCATTGCCGGCATAGCCATCATCGAGACTAATGCAAAAAATACTATATGCTTTTTCATTAAAATTTATATTGTAAATTGTTGATTTTTATCTTTAACCTCTAACCTTTAACCTTTAAACTCTAAACTTTACCTCCTACTGCTTCCGCTGCTAAATCCACCACTACTACGACTGCTGCTTCCGCTGCTGAATCCTCCGCTGCTGCGACTTGGCGAACTGGATCTGAAACTGCTCGACGTACTGCGGCTGCTTTCAAATCGGCTGCTGCTTTGACGGCTGTTGAATGAGCTTCTTTCGTTGTTGTAGTTGCTTCGGGTGTCGGTGCGTCGGCTTTCAAAACGGCCGTTATTTGTATTGCTGTATGAGGAACGACCGCTGGCAAAATCGGAGCGCGAAGCCGTGTTGCTGCGTCGTGTGTTGTTGGCCGTGCGGCGAGTGTTGATGCTTTCGGGTTTGGCGTAGCGACCGTTGTTCACTATGTTGCGGTTGCCGGTGTTGTTGCGGTTGCTTGCCGTTGCATTGTTTCGACCCACGGTGCCGGTGCCGCTAATGTTGCCTCTTGCCGCGCGACCGCCGTTGTTGAGGTCAACGCCGCCTCTGCGCACGGTGCCACGTCCTCTGCTCGACGGGTTCGGAGCCGAACCGTTGCCTCTGGGCGAGAGACTTACCGCCGCACCGCGTCCGCTGCTGCCGAGGTAGTTGTGACCATAGTTGTCATAGCCTCTCCATCCATTATAGTGATATGCGTAGCCGTAGTATCCAAAACAGCCGTAATAGCCTGGATAATAGAAAGGATCCCAATACCAGTAGGGTGAACCCCATCCCCAGCTCCAGCCGAAGCCAAGGCTCCAATAGGGGCCATAGCCCCAGCCGTAAGTGACCATCCAGTGGCTTCCGCCCCATCCGGGATGATACCATCCGTTCCAGTAAGGGCTGAACCACGGATCCCATGTGTAGTATATGCTTGGACCCCAGTAGTATGGACTTTCGGCGCGCGAATAGTAGCTGAGCGATTTAACATTCAGCTTTGCCGTGTCTTTGTCGGGGGTGGTATCTTTTGTGGCTCCAATCAACTCGACGGTGATATCTTCGCTTTTGTTGACGACCGAGCTGTCAAAATATGCCTTCGGAACGCTGGGTTTTATCCCTTTTTTAGGGTTGGAATAGTAAATTTCGCCCCCCTCTTGCGTCTGGGCAAACAGGTTGGCATTGCCTGCCGAAAATAAAATTAACGCACATAAAATGCTAATACTTAATTTTTTCATCTGCGTTTTGATATTATATTAATTGTTAATTTTCCTCAATTTCCTAATTATTTAGTATTTTTGCAAATCGAAATCTTGTGTGCAAAGGTACGCATTTTTTCGCATATAATAACGTTAATCATTTAAAAAAATTATAAACAGGAATTAAATAAATGGCAAAAGATTTTGTGAAACGTTCCGAAAATTTCTCGGAGTGGTACAACGAACTTGTGGTCCGCGCCGACCTAGCCGAAAACTCGGCGGTACGCGGATGTATGGTTATCAAACCCTATGGCTATGCTATCTGGGAGAAAATGCACGACGCCCTCGACAAGATGTTTAAGGACACCGGCCACCAGAACGCATACTTCCCGATATTTATCCCCAAATCGTTCCTCAGCCGCGAAGCCGACCACGTCAAGGGTTTCGCCAAAGAATGCGCCGTGGTGACCCACTATCGCCTCAAAACCAATGAGGAAGGCACCGGCGTCGTCGTCGACCCCGAGGCTCGCCTCGAGGAGGAACTGATAGTGCGACCCACTTCTGAAACTATCATCTGGAGCACCTACAAAAATTGGATCAAGTCCTATCGCGACCTGCCTATCCT
>DBXH01000036.1:17746-18549 GCA_002309335.1 Bacteroidales bacterium UBA1217
TTCCTCTGGCAGGAAGGCCATACAGCCCATGCCACCCGCGAGGAGGCTGAGGCCGAAGCCCGCCGTATGCTCGACGTCTATGCTGACTTTGCCAACAACTGGATGGCTGTGCCGGTGGTCAAGGGTGTCAAGTCGCCCAACGAGCGTTTCGCAGGAGCCCTCGATACCTACTGCATCGAGGCTATGATGCAGGATGGCAAGGCTTTGCAGGCTGGTACGTCGCACTTTCTTGGCCAGAATTTCGCCAAGGCCTTCGATGTGCAGTTCCTCAACAACGAGAACAAGCTTGAGTATGTGTGGGCTACCTCGTGGGGCGTCTCTACACGTCTGATGGGTGCCCTTATTATGACCCATAGCGACGACAACGGCCTCGTGCTGCCGCCCAAGCTGGCGCCCATACAAGTGGCCATAGTTCCTATCTGCAAGAGTGACGACCAGCTGCGCGAAATCGACACCAAGGTGCAGCCCGTCATCGACGCCCTCCGCGCCAAAGGCATCACCGTCAAGTACGACAACCGTCCCGAGTACAAGCCCGGCTGGAAGTTCACCGAATATGAGTTCAAGGGAGTTCCCGTGCGCCTCGCCATAGGCCCGCGCGACCTCGAGAACGGCACCTGTGAAGTATGCCGCCGCGACACACTCGAAAAAACGACTATGCCTATCGAAGGTATTGCCGAACATATAGAGCAGCTGATGGCTGAAATCCAGCAGAATATATACCAGAAAGCCCTCGACTTCCGTCTTAGCCAGACACGCAAAGTTGACACCTGGGACGACTTCAAGGTCGAAATCGAGAAGAACGG
>DBXH01000036.1:18576-28199 GCA_002309335.1 Bacteroidales bacterium UBA1217
GAGCGCATCAAGGAGGAGACCAAGGCCACTATTCGCTGCATCCCCTTCGACGCCCCAGAGGAAGAGGGCCGTTGCATCTACAGCGGCAAGCCCAGCCACCGCCGCGTGATATTCGCACGCAGCTATTGATAACGACACAATTCCAGCGTCATCGTTGGCCAAACACCCCGGACGAATGCCCACTTGCGGTATATTTCGGGGTGTTTTTTTGATTTTTTTATCCTTTCTTGCAATATTTTTTGTTGATTTGCGTTAACATAACCAAATATTAACCAACTAAAACAACTTTATTATGAAGATTTGTAACAAAATGCTTGCCGAAGGTTTCGGTACCTTCGTGCTCGTGCTCGGCGGTTGCGGTACCGCGCTGTTCGGACACGTCGGATTCCTTGGTGTGGCTCTCGCCTTTGGCCTCACCGTCATAGCTATGGCTTATGGCATCGGCCACGTCAGCGGCGCACATCTCAACCCCGCTGTGTCGTTCGGCGTCTTTGTCAACGGCCGTATGAGTTTCAAAGAGATGCTCTGCTACTGGTGCGCACAGATTATCGGTGCCATCATCGCAGGAGCAGTCCTCCTCGCAGTGTGGAAGGCCGCCGGTATGGGCAACACAGGCGTCTTTGCCGCCAACGGTTTCGGCACCGAGTTCCAGGCCGCTGCAGGCGCTGAGGCCGGTTATATGAACGTGGGCTGGGCAGGCGCATTCATCGTTGAGGCAGTTCTGACCTTCGTATTCCTGATGGTCATTCTGGGTGCCACCGACGAGCGCAGCAACACCAAGGCTGCAGGCCTCGCTATCGGTCTTACCCTGACGCTCATCCATCTTGTCAGCATTCCGCTGACCAACACCAGCGTCAACCCCGCCCGCAGCATTAGCCAGGCAATCTTCAGCGACTGCACCACTTGGAGTGCTTGCGGTCAGCTCTGGCTCTTCATCGTTGCCCCGCTTGTAGGCGCTGCCGTCGCCGGTCTCTTCTACAAGTGCGTCGCTCCGAAAGAGAAATAGTATTTGGAATAGATGCTAAATTAAAAAGAGTCTGCCTCGTGCAGACTCTTTTTTTTTCTACCTATACTGCATTATTCTTTCTCGGAGATTTGATTACCAGTTGTTTACGATGATTTTCCGTCCGTTTTCGGAATCTCCGAAAACGGACGGTTTTTGTTTTGCCTTAATTGTATGGTAACCAAGGGTTAAAGTCTTACCAAAGCCTTACTAAAGTTTACCAAAAGTCTTACTAAAGTTTACTATAGTAGTCTTTAATAAATTTTTAGTAACTTTTTAGTACGAATTTAAGATAGAAGGAAGGAGGAAGAAACGGTGAAAATGTCAAAAAAAAATCTTTTTTGTAAAAAATCGGCAAAAAATGTTACAGATGTATATGAGAACGGAAAAAAGTACCCGTTTCATTTCTGCCTCACGGGGTATGGGCCCGACCTGTGTGGCGGGAATTGGTTAACATTTCGGGCGCGAATTAAAATATTAAAAAACAATGAAAAAACTCTTTTTGGCATTGGGCGTCGTGGCGATGCTCGCAAGTTTAAGTTCGTGCAGCAAGACCTGCACCTGCAAAACCTATATGAATGGTGAACTGATGGGCACGACTACAGCCGAGGCTAAAGGCAACTGCTCTAAACTTGATGTCAAGCAGGAGGTTATGGGTGTGGTCAACGAGACAAAGTGCGAAAACGAATAGTCGTTGCTCAGACATTTGGACTATGAAAAAGGTAGGCTGTCGCAGGGATGCGGCAGCCTTTTTTTTTATCTCACCAGCGTGACGGTGCCTATTTTGCGCTGGGTGTATTGCGGACGTGTGCGGCTGGTGTATTCAATGATGTATACGTAGGTGCCTTGCGGGCAGGGATGCCTGCGTGCCAAAACGGAGAACTGTCCTGTATGGGCGGTTCTCCGTTTTCGTTCCGGCACGCAGGCATCCCTGCCTGCGATACTTGTTTTTTTGTTTTATATGTTTTCTTTTTTGTGTTCTGTTTTCCTTTTACTTCACCACCAGTTTTTTCGAGAAGTTGCCGGCAGGGGTATGGACGATGGCAATGTAGATGCCTGGCAGCCATCCGCCAACGGAGAACTGTGCGGTTAGGGCAGGGTGGGCAGTGCTTGCCGCGCCTGCCGTCCCCTCTCGTAGAGGGGTGGCCGCAGGCCAGGGTGTGTCGCCTTGTCCGCATCCTGTTTGCAGCACGGCTCTGCCTTGCAGGTCGTAGACCTCTATGCTGTTGATGCCGTAGGAGGAGATGACCTGCACCTGTTCGTAGGCGGGGTTTGGCAGGAGCTGTACGAACTGAGCTGCGGTGACATCAATGCGCTCGGTGCCACCGCCTTGCGTGGTGTCGCAGATTCTGATTTGCAGGCTGTCGCTCCATTCGCTGTAGACGATGCTGTCGTGGTTGCACACGGCCCGGACGTAGGCGACGTATCCTTTGCAGGTGTCGAGGTTCATAATCTGTCCGACCTGTATGGGGCAGTTGACGATAGTGCCGTCGTCGGGTGCCGTCCCTGATGGTCCGTAGCTGATCTGCCACGACTGGTGGTCGGCGTGGGTGTCCCATAGGAATACGACCTTGCCCGCTGCTGTGTCGATGTTGGCAACACGGAAACTTGTGGCCTGCGGGCACTCGTACTGCGGCGGCCCGTCGAAGAACGACGAGTCGATTAGTATTATGGGGAATTCGATTAGGTTGCCGCCTGTTTCGTGGTACCAGTTTGTGTCGTGTCCGTTAGGCCATCTTGCGTAGTCGTCTTGTTTGAGGTACCATAGCCGTGTTGGTGTTGAAGCGCAGCTTGCGTCAGTGCAGTGATTATGGGTTGCCAGAAATCCTATTCCAAAACAAGTGACCCCCATCCAGGCCTCCCAGGTGCCTTCGGGGTCTGGGCACCAGTCAGTGTTTTGAGTGTGTCCTACATAGAATGAATCATATACGGTTATGGGCTTTTCGAAATAGAATTCTCGTATCGCCAAGACTTTATTTATTTCCCGTGCATCGTTGCAGCAGGTAATATGTTCAGGATTGTATCTTAGTTCAAGGTTCATATATCGTGGTGCCTTGGTGTAGTCCACAGGCAGTCGTCCAACCTCGCGCAGTTGAGCACGTGATGTGTCCGCCTCGTACAGCAGCACATATTCCTGTCTCAAGGGGGGGATGTCGGTTGGGATAGATAAGCCATGCGGATAGTTTCCATATTCTGCAGGCGGGATTGCCCATATATATGTATAAAGGGACGTTGCTATACCGATTATGTTCAGTGGCTGGTCGGTATGGCAGTATTGCAAAACTCTTCCGTGCCATAAAGGGTAGCCTTCGACGCAAAACAACCTGTTGGATGGATCTGCCATCCATTGGTCGCTCCACCATTGGTAGTGGTAGATCGTGTCGCGTCCGTAAATAGTGTCGCCCTCATTGAAATACAATTGATTCTGGCTACGGCTAATTGATGGTGCGGCAAGGAAAAGGATTGCCAGTACGATGAATGATGATCTTTTCATAGATATAGAGGTTTTAAAAATTGCAATTGATGACGTTGTTGATGTCGTATGACTTGATTTGTTTGCTGCAAATGCAGTCGAACTTGTCGGAACAGATAGAGTATGGGCAGTAGCGTTTTTTTGCGACATAGGTTGGGCTGGATAATGGTACAATGCCAGGAGTGCCGCATAGTGGTATTGTCGCAAGTGGCTGGGTAAAGTAGGAGGATGTGCCAGGGTTGTAGTTGTCGTAGCCTTGCGCAAGTATACTCTGCTGTCCGTTGTATGTGTCAAGAGAAGTGAGGATGTGGTCTTGGAGCATAGTGAAATTTGCACTTGTAGATGGCGGCAACGGCAATTCTGTTACGATGCTTCCAGTACCTAATCCGTAGGGGAAATTTCCGCTGGTAAGAAGCACAAGTTCATTGTAAGGTTTGCTGTAAACAATATTGCGAATATTGTAAATGTTTGTATCCAGGAAAAATAATTGTGGTACTAGTGCTTGCATAGTGTACACTGGCGAGGCAGCGGGTATGGTTATCACTTGGTTGATGTCATAGACGTTGACGAGGATGCCTCGTGGAAATTCGTAGGGATTTTGAAAATACCAGTATACTGCTGAGGCTATTGTGTCGCCATTGGTGTGCGTCATAGCCATATCAAAGCCGTTGTGGTCGTCTGCATTCTGGAAAAAAGTGAAAGTGTAGATTGAGTCCTGCGGTCCGCCGGAGAGGAACATATTGTTGCGGTAGTGGATATGGTAGCCTTCGCTCGGCATCCCAAGGAATGAACCTGCTGTAACGATAAAATTATCTGTTGCGCATACGGTAGTCAGGCGGCTGGTATATGAATTGTCGCAGGTGGACACTCCTATGTCGTAGCTCCATCCTGTGACGGAGCCTTCTGTACCATAGATGTCGATGATGCAAGGCAGGCGCTTGCTTGCCCCGTCGGTGGTGGTGCCAACGGTGGCGATGTGCAGCTTGCCGCTTTCCTCGAAAGTACAGAGACTGTAAAGTGTGTCGGACAGCAGGCTGCCGCAGGTGAAGTAGGTGTAGGTGTAAAAGACGAGGTTGCCGGCGATGAGGGTGTTGATGTCGAACCATCCCCACACGGCCTTCGACATCGCAATGTTGTATCCGCAGAAGTAGACGTAGTCGCCGTGCACCTGCATATCTGTGAAGAAGAGGTCGGGGTCAATCACGGCGTTGCGCACGGTCATACTTGCATCGGCGTAGGCGAAGTGGTGCTCTGAAGTGGTCTCTACATAACTGATTGTTGCCGGATATTTGTACTCTCGGACGATGGTGTTTGTTATTGTTGCCGAATAACTTGCCTGTGTCAGAGCTTGCTGGCAGTGTGCATTGCCTGCCCAGAGGAAGGCGGCCAGTGTCGCAAAGATAATTCCGATGATGTGTTTTTTTTCTTTCATAATGGGTAAGTGATTGAAATTTAATGAATACGAAGAACGAATAATGTATATTTACATCTGCAAATATACAAATTTTTCGTTATGTTGTAAAAAAATGGATAAAAATGTTACGTATATCATTGAGAAAAGTCTCATTCTGGCAACATCCGCTTTTGCCTGCCTGACGGATGTGCGTGAAAAAGTTGATATTCAGGCTGGCGCAAATTAAAAACATAATAAAATGAAAAAACTTTTTTTAGTAATGGGCGTTATCGCAATGCTCGCAAGTTTCAGTTCGTGCACCAAAACCTGCACCTGCAAAACCTATATGAATGGTGAACTGATGGGCACGACTACAGCCGAGGCTAAAGGCAACTGCTCTAAACTTGATGTCAAGCAGGAGGTTATGGGTGTGGTCAACGAGACAAAGTGTGAGAACGAATAAAGTGGAATTGAAAAAGAAAACGAAAAACGGGAAGCAGTGCTTCCCGTTTTTTTTGTTTTAAATGTTTATCTAATCAGGAGTATTGTGCCTGTCTTGTTCTGCTTGTACTGTGGGCGGCTCTTGGTGGTGTAGGTGATGAGGTAGACGTAGGCTCCTTGCGGGCAGGGAGTGCCTTTGTAGGTGCCGTCCCAGCTGTCGGCAAGGCCGTCGAAGGTAGTGATGTGCAGTCCCCAGCGGTTGAAGATACTGACTTCGGCGGTTATGATGTCGTTGCAGAAGATGCTGAAACGGTTGTTGATGTCTTCGCCCGGGGTGAATGTGTTGGGCACCCATACGGCGGTGCTGTCGATTAGCGGCGGTGGCGGTGTGGGCAATACGGTAAGGTGCAGGTGCACGGTACTGTCGCATCCGTTATGGGCCTGCAGCACGACAAACGGTTCGTCGGTCGATTCGGTGTATGTGTTGCCGTCGATCCAGGTGAAGGTGGCGGTGTCGCGGATGTATACTTCCTCTGTCTTATGGTAGGAGTGTTTGATAACGATGGCGTGCATTAGAATGCTGTCGCAACTGTTTGCAGCTGTCAGCGTGTCAAAAGCCAATGACGTGTCCTGAAAATACCAGATATTGTCAAGCAACAAGCTGTCGCAGCCATAAATGGTGTCGACTATCGAGTATGAGCGTTGAGTGTTGATGACGACATAGTAGCACAGCGCGCTGTCGCATCCTGCGGCATTTGTCAGCGTGTCGTGAGAAACGAGGCCGTTTTGGGAATACCAGACACCATAGAACAGCAGGCTGTCGCAGGCATACAGTGTGTCTATTACCGAGTAGGAAGGATTGCGGAAGTGAAGTGTGGAAATAATGAGGCTATCGCATCCGTGACGGTTCTGGTACACTGTTGTTATCCGGTCGCCATCGTGATAGGTTGAATCTTGCCAAATAAAAGTGTTGCTGCAAATTGTCGTGTCGGCGTATGTCGTGTCGGGATCGAACACTGCTATTGTGGAGGTCAGCGTGTCGATCTGCCTGTAGCATCCATCGCAGGATGCGAATACTATCGCCCGGACTCCATAACGTCCGGTCTGCGTAAATGAATGTGTTATCTGTCCGCTGGTTGCATTGTAGCCGTCTCCCAACAACCATTGCACGCTGTCAAATCCATATAGTGATTCTACAGACATTGTGATGTCGTTGTTGATACATATTTCTACGGTGTCAATCCAGCACGCGTGTGTTGTATTGCCTATGGTAAGGCTGTTCTGGGCGTCGCGCAGAGCTGTACCGACAGAATATAAAGAACTAAACCAAACATAATTAGTGTCGTATATCCAAGCCACAAAACCATCCCCGTCAGTGGTATACAATGTATGTGCCCCAGAGTCTACAATGAATCTTGCGTAGCTGAAAGCAGGATTGACATCTATAGGACTGAAGTGGTTGCTTATGTCGTTACTGTCGAGTTTAATGAACTGAATCTCGTTGCTTTTTGTTATAATATGTATTTGTTCCGCCAAGGAAGCAGGTAAAAGATTTTGGATAGGTCTGCTGATTCCAAAGACGACACCTTCAGAGGCTTGCTCGAATGGTGGCACAATCAGCATTTCTGGAGAACTATACCAATTAAGATGTGTTGTATACAATCCTACGCAAGACGGTTGACTCGTGTTGATATAGTCCATCATACGATTTCCAGACATCGTGTATTCGTATGTTTCGCGTTCTCCTATAGTGGTTACGTAATGGTTGTTAATCCATACCGAACAATTGCTGGCAAACGATGTGATGCGGACAATATTTGGTTCTGGCGAGTTGTTGTTTGCAAAGAAATGTCGACCCCAATAAGCGGTAGGAATTGCCTGTTCGTACAAAAGGTTAGGTGAGCCGGGTGTGCCGAGATCGTATGGTCTGTCGTTCCCCTCAAAGACGGCTATCCGTTTGCCTCCTGACGCGATTACTCTTGTTCCGCTCAGGTCGCTGTTTAGGGTAGAGACCACTTGTCGACACAAGCCGGCTTGCGGGATGAATACCGACAGCACATCGCCCGTTGTGTCGCCTGCTGTTGTGACTCCGTTCAGAAGTATGGTGACGTTTGTTGAGTCTTCTGTGGCAACGATTGTGAAATTGCTACTGGGATTTGAATGGTCACCATTAGGCACTTGTGATTCGGAAGGCGAAGGGTATGTTTGGATTATGTAGTCGCTTCTCAAAGCGTGCGTTGGTAAAACGTTTGTTGCGTCACTGGTAAAATGTATGGCGTATGCATATACAGATATGCTGTCGGTTGATGTAATATGGAATCCGCAAGTGACCAAGGTGTCGGTTGAAGCAGGTAAAATTAAGTTGAGGCTTGTGACAAAACTTACAACCCCAGGTGTGATAGATATTGAGGTGTCAAAGCCTGTGTGTGGGTTTGAAATGTATGCACTGCAATTTCTTGGGCCAACAAGTATAAATGCCATATCGATGATTTGACTGTTACAATGTTCAGCACGCATACATAAAGAGTAGTTCGGTGCTACCCAAAAGTCGGTACCCATCGTGGTCAACTGTTGGGCAGAAAGCCATCCGCCGTTGAATGACAACAGCAGCATTAGTGTCGCGAATGTGATAGACTTTATTTTCATTGTTTTATTTGGGTTATCGTTTTTGTTATCGTCTTCATTGTGTCGTCTCTTCGAGACGCAAGACAGGCGGGTGTTTCGTGACCCCACACTGCGTTCCTTGTGTGGGGTTACTGAGGTGTCGTCTCTTCGAGACTATTTGGAATACAGTCAAATACAGTATAAGAGCGTCTTCGTCATAGTCTTCGTTTTCGTATTTGTTATCGTTTTCGTCTTCGTCTTCGTCTTTATGCTTCGGCGCCGAACTGCATCAGATAGGCTTTGATGAACTCGTCTATCTTGCCGTCCATCACGCCCGTAACGTCGCCCGTCTGGTAGTTGGTGCGGTGGTCCTTGACGCGGCGGTCGTCGAAGACGTAGCTGCGTATCTGGCTGCCCCACTCAATTTTCTTCTGTGAAGCCTTTATTTTGGCCTGCTCCTCCATACGGTGCTTCATCTCGCGGTCGTAGAGCTGTGAGCGCAGCAGTCGAAGGGCGTTCTCTTTGTTCTTGGGCTGGTCGCGGGTTTCGGTGTTCTCAATAAGTATCTCTTCCTCCTCGCCGGTGTAGGGGTCCTTGTATTGGTAGCGCAGGCGCACACCCGATTCGACTTTGTTGACGTTCTGGCCGCCGGCGCCACCGCTGCGGAAGGTGTCCCAACTGAGTCGCGAGTTATCGACCACCACCTCTATGGTGTCGTCTACGAGGGGTGTTACGCTGACCGAGGCGAAGCTGGTCATACGCTTGCCCTGTGCATTGAAGGGGCTGACGCGCACCAGGCGGTGCACGCCCGTCTCGCTCTTAAGGTATCCGTAGGCGAATTCGCCTTCAATCTGCAGGGTGCAGCTCTTGATGCCGGCACCGTCGCCGTCGAGCGAGTTGCTTATGGCGACTTTATAGCCCGAGCGCTCGGCATAGCGGATGTACATACGCATCAGCATTTCGGCCCAGTCCTGCGCCTCGACGCCGCCGGCACCGGCGTTGATGCTCAGCACGGCGTCGAAACGGTCGCTCTCGCCACGCAGCATATTCTTGAATTCCAGTTCTTCGATGAGTTTGGTGGTGGTGTCGAGCTGCTTCAGCATCTCCTCTTCAGTGGCGTCGCCGGCTTCGAAGAACTCGTTCATCACCTGCATATCGCCGCAGCTGTCGCTGACGGCTTTGAAGGCTGTGGTCCAAGTCTTTTTGCTCTTGATTTCGAGCATCACCTTCTTGGCTTCTTTTGGGTCGTTCCAGAAGTCGGCAGCTTCAGTCTTCTTCTCTTCTTCGGCGATGGCAGCTTCAAGTTTGTCTATCTCAAGGAATTTTCTCAATGATTCTTTGCGCTGTTCAAGGTCTTTTATGGTCTCGGGAATTGTCATTGTTGGTTTTATGTTGATTTGTCGATTTGTTGATTTGTTGGTGGTCTGCTTTCCGCTATTCTTACTTCGCTTTTCGCGATTGTGGGGCGTACACGGGGGTACGCCCGTACGGAATTGCTATTTTGGTTTTAGTCTTCGTTTTCGTCAAATGTTAAATATGTTTATGAACAGTATTGATATGTCGGTACTTATGTTGTAGTCGGTGGCGTAGTTGCGGTCGAGGCGTTCGCAGTCGGGGTTCTTGACGCGCGGCATACGGTCGCGGGTGCGGAACACGCCTCTGCGTATTGCCGGCAGCGGCTCCCCGTTTTCCGTTCTCCGTTCTCCGTT
>DBXH01000036.1:28237-56446 GCA_002309335.1 Bacteroidales bacterium UBA1217
GTTCTCCGTTTTCCGTTTTCCGTTTGATAGCAGTATCCCACCCAGCTTTTTTTGCCGAAAAGCACCGAGAGGCAGTCGGCAAAGTAACGGCGTTTGCGTTTCTGGGGCCAGAAAAGGAGAGGGGAGAGTATGATGAGGAGCAGGGCGCTGACGATGTCGAACAGGCGTTTGCTGCGCCGGTTGGTGGCGTTGCTGATATTACTGAAGTCGGGCGTGTAGAGTTCCTCGGGACTGTCGGTGTAGTTGCAGCCGATAAGCACGTCCATTCCTTCGGGCAGTATGCGGAATGCTGCACCGCAGCCTGCATTTTGTTGAGTTATGTCAAGTATACTGCTTATGGGTATGTCGTGCGAACAGAATACTATCTCGTTCACCTCTGGCAGCTGTCCTGATAAAGCTGGGTCGTTGGTGTCGTGGGTTTCAAAGATACCGTTGTGCTCTATGCCAAGAGAGTCGAACAGAGTCTCGAGGCGGTCGCATTCTTCGCTTGAGCCAACTACAAGGTAGCGCTTGCGGCGACTTGTGGTGAGGCGGTAACCTCCGACATTCATAAGGCTGAGCAGTCCGCGCAGTATCAAAACGGCGATGATGCTCCACATCGAACCCAGCAGCACGATGGCACGCGAGAAACGTAGTTCCTCGCTCAACAGCGAGTAGAAGACCAGCAGGCACAGCGCACCGATGCCCATACCCTGCACTATGCGGCCAATGCGGACGGGCTTGTCGTAACCGCCTGCCAACCAAGAGGCAAGCAACAGTATGAGGACATAAAGTGGCAGTATCGACCAAGTGTAGAAACTGGGATAATAGTTAACATTTTCAGCCCAGTAGGTGGCCCAAATGCTTTTGATGGCCAGAAAGCCGGCAAACGATGCGACAAAGTCAAGGGCGGGAACAGCTAATCGGCCGGCCAAGCGTTTGCCGAAATCCAACGATGCGCGCAGCCATATTGCGCATTGAATCAATAGCGTATAGAGCTTGGCACCATTGCCCCTGAAGTATTTGCGGGCAAAGATGGCCATTGCGTTGTAGAAGGTGTAGACATAGTTCATACTGCTCTTGCGGGTACTTTCGCCTTTGTAGTGCAGTATGCGTGTCGTTGGTAGGTAATAGTTCTTATATCCAGCCAGTTTGATGCGCCACGAGAAGTCGATGTCCTCGCCGTACATAAAGTAGCTTTCGTCGAGCAAGCCGGTCTTTTCCAATGCCTCGCGGCTAATCATCAGGAACGCGCCGGGCAGCACATCCACCTCGTTCACCGTGTCGTCGTCGAGATGGCCCATATAGTAGGCGCCAACTTTCCTGTTGCGGGGAAACAGCTTGATGAGACCGCTGATTTTGTAGAACGATGTGGCCGGCGACGGGAAACCGCGCTTACTCTCCTTAAGGAAGCGTCCCTCGCCGTCTATCATCTTCACACTCAGTCCGCCGCAGTCTGGATGCTCCTCGAAGAAATCGATGCACACGCGGAAGGTGTCCTTTTGCACCAGCGTGTCTGGATTAAGCAGCAATATATAGTGCCCCTTCTCACCGTTCTCCGTTTTCATTGACTGCGTCAGCCCTCCCCTCTCGGAGAGGGGTGCCCGCAGGGCGGGGTGTGTCGCATCATCCGTTCTCCGTTCTCCGTTTTCCGTTAGTATCTCCCTCAGCGCTTGGTTGTTGGCTGTGGCAAAGCCCGGATTGTCGTTGTTGGCTATCAGCCTCACTTGCGGAAACTTGTCGCGAACCATCTGCACCGAGCCGTCGGTCGAGTTGTTGTCCACCACCCATACCTCGGTATCGATGCCTTCGGCGGCGGCGAAGACCGACCGCAGGCACTGCTCAAGAAAATACTTGACATTGTAGTTTACTATGACGACCGAGAGCTTCATTGTTGATGGGTTAAATTAAAAAAGGGTAAGCTGTTTATATCGCGCCGCTACAACCAAACACCCTTGCTGTATTCCTACCCTGGGGGATTCAATGGGAGCTGACCGTATAAGACTTACCCGATTGCAAAAGTACTACATTTCTTTATAATGACAAATTTTTTTTTAATATTTGAGACTAATTGTCAAGATGTCAATGCCTTAATTTTTATAAATAAATGAAAATAGAATTTCAATTCTCATTATTTAGTTTTCGTTTTTCGATTATTTGTAGATTTTTCTTCGGTTCATTTCGGCGTGGAATGCGGCAGCGTTGGCGTTGTGCTGCGCCAACGTGGTGGCAAATGCGTGGCGCCCGCTGAAGTCGGCTTTGGCGCAGAAATAGAGGTAGTCGGTCTGCTTGTCTTTCAGCACGGCGTCGATCGATGCGGCACTGGGGATGCAAATCGGTCCGGGAGGCAATCCTCGGTGCTTATAGGTGTTGTAGGGACTTTCAGTCTCTATATGTTTGTTTAGCAAGCGTCTGATTGTAAAATCGCCTACGGCGTACTTAAGAGTCGGATCGGCCTGCAGCAACATCCCTTTGCGCAGCCGGTTGAGGTAGACGCTGGCGATATTGTCTTTCTCGTCGTTTTTGTTGGTCTCTTCCTCTACTATCGATGCCAGCGCAACGACTTCATCCTCTGTTAATTTCAATGCTTTGCATTTGTTTTGTCTGTCGTTGTTCCAAAAGCGGTCCGATTCTTTTTTCATACGTTTCAGCAACTTTTCGGGCGTTGTGTTCCAGTAGATTTCGTATGTGTTCTGCAAAAACATACCTATGATGGTCTGAGTGGTATGACCGTATTCGGCGCAAATGCTGGCGTCGTTCAGCATATTCAGTATTGTGTCGCTGCTCATTTCCAGTTGTTTGCCTAGGTATTCGCACAACTGTTTCTTGGTGCGGTGCTTGTTGATAATGACTTTTACCGCATCTTGGTTGCCACAATACAGCTTTGTCAGTACATTCCATACATTGTCCTCAGGCTTAAGTATATAGCAGCCGCTTTTAACATTGTCTTTGTAATGTCTTATCTTTGCCATTGTGCCGAAAACCGCCTTGTTGCTGATGCATCCGTGCACATCCAATGAATCGACCACATCATCGTAGGTCGAACCTGTTGGAATGTAAAGCGTTACAGTCTCTTTGTTGGCCATCTTCTGGCTTCGTAGTGTTGCCAGCGCAGCTATAATAAACACAAGCAGCACTGACGCCACAACGCCAACAATAATATGTTGTTTTTTAAGTGTTTTCTTCTGTTGCTTCTTTGCCATCAGTCAATAATTTTTTGAAATACAAGGGCGTCGACCCAACTCCCGTTGTCAAGAATCCACTCTTTCAAAACGCCGGCCTCAGTATATCCGGCAGACTTGAAGAGCCTTATACTCTGTGTGTTGCTGGTGCTTACAGCACAATGAAGTTGATGAATCCCGATATGCTCTTTTGCAAAGTTCTCCACTGCGCCCAACATCATTCGGCCATAGCCTTTGCCGCGCATTTTGTTGTCTGTCAGCACTCCTATGGCTGCCCGTTTGTGATAAGGGTCGAAGTCGTACAAGTCGATGCATCCGACACGCTGGCCGTCATCGTTCTCAGCCATCAAGCGCAACTGGCGCGCTGTGTAGATGTCGCTTTGGCTCTGCTCTTCTATGAACCTCTCAAGCGCGTGATGCGAAAAAGGCTGATGTGCAGCACTGTAGACCCATATCCGAGGGTCGTTCTCCCACGCATAGATTGCGTCGACATCGTCGGGCTCCATAGCGCGCAACTTTATGCGTAGAGTTAGTGTTGGGTTATCGTTGGGTTTGCTTGACATAAAGGAATACTTTTTCGTAAAACGCCCTTGCCTTTTTTTTATTGTGTAAATAATATTTTATGTCGAAACACGTTTTACACAAAATTGTGTATTTATGACTAATCGTGAACTATGTGGCGAGGTGTGCCGGCTGGCACGTGAGGTTGGTGCCTTTCTCGCTACAGAAAGGAAAAAGATAAACACCGTTGATTCTCAATCAAAAGGGGTGCACGACTACGTGACCCGTTTCGACAAGGAGTCTGAGCGCCGCATTGTGGAGCGCGCCCGCAAGTTGCTGCCCGACAGCGACTTTATTGCCGAGGAGGGCACTGCCGCCCGTACGGGCAACAGCCGATACACATGGATTATCGACCCCCTCGACGGCACAACCAATTTTATTCACGCCTTTGCCCCGACCTGCGTATCTATCGGTCTGCAGGACAATCAGCTATCGCACGAACACAACCGTCCAGTGATGGCTCTCGGTGTCGTGTATGAGATTTGGGCCGAGGAATGCTTTTATGCCTGTGCCGATGTCGAAGGTGCCTATCTGAATGACAGTCAGATTTCTGTGTCAAAAAATGCGACCCTCAACGACTCTCTTCTTGCTACGGGATTCCCCTATTCTAATTTTGAACGTATGCCTCAGTATATGAGCTTCTTGGAATGGACGATGCACAATACGCACGGTGTGCGTCGTCTTGGCTCTGCCGCCGCCGATCTGGTCTACACCGCTTGTGGCCGCGCCGATGGCTTTTATGAATACGGACTGAAACCATACGATGTCGCAGCTGGCGCTTTTATCGTTGAAAAGGCTGGCGGCCGTGTCGGTGACTTCTCGGGCGGAGCCAACTGGTTGTTCGGCGCCGAGATGGTCGCTGCCAATCCCTTGATTTTCGATGAAATGATTACACAACTGCAAAACTATAATTTATGAAAAAAATATTTCTTCTTTTATTGACGATAGTGCTGCTGCCTTTTGTCTCGTCTGCGCAAAACGATAAGAAGGTTGTCTATTATTTCCCTATCGATGAGGAGATTGCACCTCCCGCATCATTGCGTGTCGAGAAAGCTATGGAAGAGGCCAAATCGGTCAATGCTGATATTATTGTGGTGCATATCAACACTTTCGGTGGCACACTTGATGATGCCGACAAGATTCGCACGGCATTCCTTCAGTCCGACAAGCCAGTATGGGCTTATATCGACAACAATGCAGCTTCGGCAGGTGCTTTGATATCAATAGCTTGCGACTCTATCTATATGCATAGCGGTTCGTCGATTGGTGCCGCCACTGTGGTCGACCAGACGGGGGCAGTGCAGCCTGACAAGTATCAGAGTTATATGCGTTCTTTGATGCGCGCCACGGCCGAGGCTCGGGGACGCCGCCCAGATATTGCACAGGCTATGGTAGACCCAGATATCTATGTTGAGGGGATTAGCGACAGCGGCAAGGTGTTGACATTCACCACCAATGAGGCTATCAAATATGGTTTTTGCGAAGCCGAAGTTGAGGATGTGCACCAACTTTTGGAACACGCTGGTGTCAAGGAATATACAATTCGCGAACAACGATATACATTTCTCGACAAGCTTATCGGATTCCTTGTGTCGCCCGTGGTGTCGGGAATACTTATTATGCTGATTATAGGAGGAATATATTTTGAACTCCAGCAACCGGGTATCGGATTCCCGCTTATACTTGCTATCTCGGCGGCAGCGCTATATTTTGCTCCACTCTATCTTGAAGGACTGGCTTCATATTGGGAGATTATCATTTTCCTGATAGGTATTGTGCTTATTATCTTGGAACTGTTTGTCTTTCCCGGCTTCGGTGTCTCGGGAGTGCTGGGCATCATCTGCTTGGTGACAGGGTTGGTGTTCAGTATGGTAGGCAATGTCGGGTTCGATTTCTCTCATATTCCTGCAGGGTTGATTACCAACCGTTTGATGATTGTCCTTGTAGCCATAGCGGTATCACTTCCATTAAGTATTTGGTTGGGTAAGAAACTGTTTGAAAGCACACTTTTCGGCGGACTTGCACTAAATACGGAAGAGAAGACCGACGAAGGCTTCACGGTAGCCATCGACAAGATGCAATCCCTGATAGGCACGACGGGCACCGCAGCAAGCATTCTTCGTCCCGCAGGAAAAATATCTGTCGAGGGTAAGATTTATGATGCTGTTTCCCAGATAGGTTATATCGAAAAAGGTCAGCCGGTAACAATTGTTGACTATGTCAACGGTAGCCTCGTAGTTAAGTCGAAAGATGATATTAATTAACGCTAACCTTAACCGAAAACTGATTTGTCCCTTAACTCCACAAATTCCCTTTAACTCCTCCTTTTAACCCTTTCAAGTGAAGCGACCCTTTTTAACCTTTTAAACCCTTAAAACCAATGCTTCAAGCCTTTAAACTGATATGGCAATGTAATAAAAAGAGTCTGGTGCTCAAGGTGTTCTATACGCTCTGCACCAGCCTTTTGCCGTTGGCCAACCTCTATGTGCTCAAAATCCTTGTTGACAGTGTGACGCAGTATGCAGGCTCTGGTTTCGAGACTTTTCCCCAGACGCTAATTTACTGCATCATTGCCTTTTGTGGAATTACGCTGCTGAACCGTTTGATCAATGTGTTGAGTACGGTGAACAATGATATTCTGACACAGAAGCTCATCGACTTTATCAACAATTTGATTCAGAGCCAGTCGGTTCGCTTGGATTTGGCCTATTATGACAATCCCGACTATCACGACACGTTCCACCGGGCCCAACAGGAGGCGGCGTTCCGTCCGATACGTATACTTGAGAACTTTGTGTCGACATTGAGTTCGCTGATTTCGCTTGCCGGCGTAAGTGTTATGCTTCTGGTGGCATCGTGGCAGGTAATTGTGGTTATGGTTGTGGCTGTTGTGCCGACATTCTGCGTTAAACTATATAAGTCGCGCCGCATTTATCGTTTCCGCCGCGAGGCGACGCAGACTATGCGTCGCAGCAACTACTACGGGCAGTTGCTCTCGGACCGTACATACGCCAAGGAGGTGCGGTCGTTCGGTTTGGCTGGTTACTTCCGTCAGTGTTATGTGTCGATACGTCGCAAACTGGTGTCGCAGTTGCTCGCCATTTCGCGTCGCCTGGCCTACTATGACGCACTTACAGCCATAATCGAGGCCGCAGCCCTTGTATTTGTTCTGTTTTTCCTTGTGCGTCCAGCCATATCGGGGGCATTGACGATAGGTTCGTTTGTAATGCTTTTCGAGGCATTCCGTCGCGGCCAGGGCTATCTCAATTCGCTTGTCAGCGGTGTCAGCGGACTCTACGAGCATAAGTTGTTCATCAACAATTTGTTTGAATTTCTGAAGCTGGAACCGGCAATAACCTCGCCCGACAATCCAGTGCCGTTCCCGAAGAGTGTCGAGGAGATTCTATTCGACAATATAACGTTCTCGTATCCAGAGATGAAAACCCCGACACTCAGCCATTTCACGATGCGGGCGCGTAGGGGAGAGGTGACCTATCTTGAGGGCGAGAACGGATATGGAAAGACCACGCTGCTCAAACTTATGCTGCGCCTCTACGACCCGCAGGCAGGCTGCATACGCATTAACGGTATTGATATCCGCCAGTTCGACCTTGCCGAGCTGCGCCACAATATCAGTGCCATTTTTCAGGATTATGTGCAGTTCTATTTCACTGCACGCGAGAATATTACCTTTGGTGAGATTGAGAATGCCGACGACGCTCACCGTCTTGCCGATGCAATACGTCTTGCCGATGCCGACAGTGTGGTGTCGCGTTTAAGTAAAGGTCTCGACACCCCTCTAGGACGCCAGTTTGACCACGGCGAGGAACTCAGTATGGGACAATGGCAGCGCATCGCCTTGGCCCGCCAGCTTTATTCGCGGGCGCCTATACTCCTTTTCGATGAACCTACGGCATGGATGGATGCCAAAGCCCGCGCCACTTTCAACGCAACCCTTGAGACTTTACGGCCTGACCATATCATCCTCCTTGTCCGACATAGAGAAGTTTGATTTTACCAGCCAGTGATTCCTAAATACTGGCTTATCCATTCTTTGGTAGCGTTGATAAATATAAGAGCACCGCTCTCATGTGCCGGTTGTCCAAGAATGCTACCGAAATCATCAACCATTAATTCTAAGCCAGTTACACCTTGTTGTTGCAGGAAAGTTGCAAGATTTAGGGTGTTTTCAACTGGCACAGCGCCATCCTGTGTGTGGTGCAGAAGCAGTATCTGTTCATCGCTTCGCGGAGTCCACCCTTTGCAAATATTGTCGCTGTCGAGAGCTTCCTTCATTAGACGTGTGTGGTTGCTGTTAGTATCTATCATTGTAGGATGTATATATGTGCTTATGTTGTTGTCTCCTACAAAGTTGTCAATTTCAGTACGAGTGTAATTCTTGCTCAAAATCCATTCGTCGATATGGCTAAGAAGCGGTTCAATGAACATACTGTCGCGCGGTATGCCAAGTTGCTTGAAATGATTGTATGCAAGCATAACACTGACTACTGTACTGGGCATCGCAGAATGGTCGATATTTACAAAACGCTTATAGGTGGCAGGAAGATCGTAAGAACCACCGCCCGCAAAAGTCTTGGTAATACGTATGTTTGGGTATCTTTCGGTTATCAACCGTACCACACCCATAGCCGTCTGTGCACCTTGTGAGTATCCGACATTGAAGATGTTGTTCTTCCATTTAAAGCCAATATCTTTCAACAGTTTCTGACCTTCTATAAGAGCATCGACTGCGGCTTTTGCGTTGGCTTGACTGATGCAGTAGGCTTGCGGTTTGTCCACTGTTACACCAAAACCATAATAGTCGGGCGAGATGGTTATCAGGCGACTGCCGACAACCATCGCCTGTTCCGACAGGTTGCCGCTCGAGGGGCATTGGTTGGCGCGGTAGATTGTGAAATGGTTGTACAGCATTATTCCTTCAGCACTGTCGGCGGTCGTTATTTTGTCGCTCATTGTGATTGTTCCTGAAAGAGTTACGGGTTGTCCCCAAGGGTCGGTGGATTGGTATGTGAAGTTGTAAGCCGTCATCTGGCTTTCCCCGTAGTGGACGGTACTGGTTATCTGAGCCGTAGTGGAATGTTGTTCGGTTTCATTCTCTATGGGGTCGTCTTTGGTACACGAAACAAACAGCAAAGCGACAGAAAACAATAGTGCCGCAATTGTATAACGTGCTAATATAAACTTTTTTATCATTAAAACTCGCTAAATGAAGCCATCATTTTTTAGGGAATGGCGTTTTTTTTATAAAATGATATTTAATAAACTTTTTAGTGGGAGAAAAGAATCTCTCTGTATTTTGGCAGAGGCCAGAGCTCGTCGTCGACGATAAGTTCCAGTTTGTCGATATGGTAGCGGATGGTGTCAAAAAAGGGGAACACGTTGTCGTGGTAGGCTATGGCTCGACTGCGTTCTGACGCAATGACATTGGCCTGCTTTCGGGCTTCCACCATCTCGTCGACATTGCGCTTGATTACGGCTATGTGTTCCGACAGTTCTTCGATAAGGGAGTCGTCGTGGGCTGACAGCCGTTCTGCCTTTTCGGAGGTGTAAACCTGGTGCATCTTGTATACATTGTCGAGCAAGGTAGATTGGTAGCGTGTGGCTACGGGAATGATATGATTGATGGCAATGTCGCCAAGCACACGTGCCTCTATCTGTACCTTCTTGATATACATATCCCACTTCACCTCGTTTCGGGCCATAAGTTCTACGCGGTTCATAACCTTCATACTCTCAAACATCTCGACCGACTGCTGTGAAGTGTAAGCATCGTACATCAAAGGCACGCTTGCCTCGCAGTCGATGCCTCGCTGTGCGGCAGTTGCTTTCCACTCATCGCTGTAGCCGTTGCCATCGAAGCGGATAATCTTGGACTCGCGGATATAATGCTTCAAGGTCTCAAAAATGGCGTGTTCCTTGGAGGTGCCCGCAGCCATCTTCTCGTCGACCGTCTTGCGGAACTCCGAAAGTTGCGATGCCACGGCGGTGTTGAGAACAATCATAGCACAGCCGCAGTTGGCCGAAGAACCGACGGCACGGAACTCGAAACGGTTNNGGCGAGGTGCGGTTGCGGTCGGTATTGTCTACAAGTACCTCGGGAATGTGAGCCACGCCAAGCTTCATACGACGTTTCTCATCGAGGATGATGGCTTCGTCGCAATCGGCTGCCTCCAACTTGTCAAGCACACTCGACAATTGACTTCCGAGGAAAACACTAATAATCGACGGAGGCGCTTCGTTGGCTCCCAGGCGGTGGGTGTTGCCGGCATCGACGATAGAGGCCTTAATCAGCGCATTGTGTTTCTTGACGGCCATAAGTACGTTGACCAGGAAGGTGATGAACCGCAGATTCTCTTCGGGTGTCTTGCCCGGTGTCAACAAGCCGATGTTCTTGTCGGTACCCAGCGACCAGTTGTTGTGTTTGCCCGATCCGTTGACGCCAGCAAATGGTTTCTCGTGCAGCAACACCTTGAAGCCGTGCTTCGACGCGACTTTGTGCATCAGAGACATAAGGATCAGGTTCTGGTCTACGGCGTGGTTGGTCTCGTTATATATTGGTGCTATCTCGAACTGGTTTGGTGCTACTTCGTTGTGGCGTGTTTTGCAAGGAATGGCATATTTGTATGCTTCGAATTCAAGCTCCTTCATAAATGCCTGGACGCGTTGTGGAATAGCTCCGAAATAATGGTCTTCCAACTGCTGGTTCTTGGCCGATTCGTGTCCTAGAAGTGTACGTCCAGTAAGCAGCAGGTCGGGTCTGGCAGAATAGAGTGATTCGTCTACGAGGAAGTATTCCTGTTCCCAGCCAAGGTAGGAATATACTTTCTGTACCGAGGTGTCGAACAGGTGGCAGACATCTGTAGCGGCGCGGTCGACAGCATGTAGCGCTTTTAGAAGAGGGGTCTTGTAGTCAAGAGCCTCGCCGGTGTATGAGACAAATACTGTAGGGATGCACAGCGTGTCGTCGACAATAAACGCCGGCGACGAGGTGTCCCAGGCTGTATAGCCTCTCGCTTCAAAGGTGTTGCGGATGCCGCCGTTGGGGAAACTTGAACCGTCGGCCTCCTGCTGTGCCAGATGCTTTCCAGAGAACTCTTCTATGACATCGCCTCCGGGCATATCGACATACTCTATGAATGAGTCGTGCTTTTCTGCCGTGCCGTTGGTCAACGGCTGGAACCAGTGGGTGTAGTGTGTGGCACCCCTGTCCATAGCCCAGTTTTTCATTCCCATAGCCACATCGTCGGCTATGGCTCTGTTGAAAGGAGTCCCATGGTCGAGTACGTTACAGAAAGCCTTAAAGGTGTCGGCCGAAAGATAGTTCGCCATCTGGCGGCGGTTGAAAACATTCTGTCCGTAATAGTCGGCAATTACCCGCCCAGGTGCGGTAACGGCAACGGGCTTTTTCGATTGTGCTTCAACAAGTGCTTTGAAACGTAGATTTTTCATACGAGGCTTATATTAAATAAAGCCTGCCATCGAAAGGATAGCAGGCTATAATTTATTTAATTTGAATTATTTATACCTTTCTTAATAGTGTCGGCTTTGGCATGTATTAGTTGATGCCAAGTTTTGATTTTATGTTGGCGGGGATGGCATCCTTGTGGACTACAATGTTGATGGTTTTGTAGCGCACGAAAGCCTTGCTGCAGAAGAAGTTTCCGCCGAAATCGCCATTATACTTGCCCCAGCTGTTCTTGACCATATAGTACTCGTTGCCCATCTGATCTTTGGCCTTGCCGTAGATCAGCATACCGTGGTCGTCGGTGGTCTCCCAGTTGTCGTAGGCTTGCTGACGCTCTTCCTGTGTGACCCAGCGCTGCGGGGTAGGATGCTTGGCAGCCTCGTCGGCGATCTCGCCAGCCTTCATACCGCTCCATTTGGCCTGGTCGCTGCCAACGCCGCTCTTAGGTGCTTCTGTTGCAGGCAGTACGGCAAACCCTTGGCGGCTGTAGCGGAAACCGGTCTCGCTGACATCCGAACCCCAGGCAACGGTGTAGCCGTTGTCGATGGCATAGTCGAAGATGTCCATAAACTCATCGATGGGAACATTGTAGCTCTGACCCCAGCGCCAGTTGTCCTGAATCTCGATGACAAACTGCTGGTAGAAAGGATGGTGTGTGAAGCTGGTGATGCTCACATAGTCGTCGGGGTTCAGACCCAGGCTCTCACCAAAGCTTTTCGGTGTGTATTGGGCGCCTTTGTAGGTGAATTTCTCGGGGAGCTTGCCAAGGTAAATCTCGTGTACGGCAGCAATGGCTTTCTGCCACAGCGGTTGACCGTCGGGGCTGCTCTGCAGTTTTTTGAGCTTGCCTTTGGCTACGGCCTCGACCATTACGTCGGTCAGAGCTGAAAGCTCGGTGTGGTTCGACAGGGTGTCGCCATACATAGCGCCGGCGGGCATAACCTCATCGGGTACCATACCGTAGTTGCGGAGGCAGTAGATAACGTCGTTGAAGGCACCTCCCTGGCTGAAGCTGACGTCGCCGTGGGTACGTACTGCGGCAGCGGCACGGTCGTTGTAGGTCTTCTCGACGACATACATCTCGCTCAGGTCATATTCGCCTTTGCCCATACGAAGCAACTCGGCTTCGAGGAATGCAATACCGCTATAGCTCCAGCAGGTACCGGCATTGTTCTGGTTCTTGACAGAGGTGATGGGGATAACCTTGACGGTGTCGAATTTGTAGCCCTCATCTTCGGTTTTCTTCTTTTCGGGTTTCTTGGCCGAAACAGTGGCGCAAATTGCGATAGCGCCGAGGATTGCAAAAAGTTTCTTCATTGGTTTATAATTAATTATATTTAATTTAACGTATAAATTGCGCTGCAAAGATACGAAAAAAATTGAAAACAACCATAAAATTTTATAATACTAACTTCCCATTACGTCGTCGTATTCTCCTTTGATTGTTTCAAGATAGTCTTCTGCGGCGTCCATTTCACGCATCAGACGCTCCAGTTCGGCCTCGTACTCTTTTTTATTGTCGAGATATGGCATATAGCCGTCGCGGAACGCCTCGTAGCGTTCTTTGGCGTCCAAATACTTCTGCTGTGCGTCGAACAGCATATTGGATATTTCTCCCTTCATAGTGGTTATTCTTTATATGAGGAGTTAAGGGATGTTAGAGGGACGTTAGAGGGCAATACTATCCGAGCTGGTGCATTTGTCCTTTAACTCCATTTAACTTCCCTTAACTCCTATAACTTCGAAAATGACTATTCCTCAGGTGCGAACATCGGGTCCCAGGCGGGCAGAAGGATGGGCTTCTGCGTGAGGAGGGCGCGGATGTTGGCGGGGATGTATTTCTCTTCGAGCACCACGCGGAACATATATTCGTTGAACCACTCGTTGGTCATAATCAGGTTGCCCTGATAGCCGTAGTTGGGTCCCCAGCTGTTTTCGACCATCCATTTCAGGGGCTTGCCGTCTTTGTCGAGGTCGACAGCGCAAAGGGTCATAGCGTGGCTTGAACCGCTGGCGAATGTGCTGACTCTCTGCTTTTTGTCCATACCGAAAGTAGTGCCCATCAGCGAGCCGTAGTCGTAGTTGTTGGGATCCATAAAGCCTTTGTCGCGGTCAAGGAACTTGCCTACGTCGCAGCTGAAATACATCATCGTGCTGTCCTTGATGCTGGCGATGCACATCGGCGCGATCTCGCTCATAGGCAGGTTAATGTACTTCCAGTTTTGACCGTCGTAGACGTGGCGGTCGTACTGGATTTCGTATACTTTGTAGTATTCGCGGGTGGGGTCGTTCATCACCATATAGTATTTCGAGAAGTCGGTCTTGGCGTATTTCTCGTAGAACGACATAGGGGTGTAGGTCTCGGTGCTGACGGCTTCGCCTTTGGCGTTACGCTGTGTCCAAGTGAACTCTGCCGGCGGTTCGCCCATAGTCAAGGCTAGCATACGATAGATGGTGCCGAGCATTTCGGTCTTGCGGCCTTCGAGTTTGGCGGGAGTCATTCCCTTCTGGGCGGTCATATCGCGAAGTTCAAGTCCGAATTCGCGCAACTTGAGGCTCAGGAGGTTGCTTATCGAGCTGGTGTTGTTGGTGTTGAAGGTCTCGGGCATAACATCGCTGGGCACAAGGCCATATTTCTCTACCAGGTTGGCGATGCCGGTGAACTGGCCACCGTCGCCGANNCCGATGGGGTTCTTGAAGAGCCATTCGACCTCTTGGTCGGTCATGGGTTTCTTGTAGGTGTCAATGATGGCCTGCAAGAAGAGGTTGCTCTTCTCCAGCTGGTCGTAGAAGAAGGTGTAGGCCTGCGAGAACTGGAAGTTGTCGGGCAGGTTGTACTGGCGGATGGCCTTGTTGCGCATCACGTTCATACCGGTGAACATCCAGCAGCGGCCAGAGGACTTCTGGTCGGTGACGGCTTTGGAGACGACGCGGTTCGAGAAGTGCGAGTCGAACTTGGTGGCGTTCTCATAGTTCATAGCCAGCTTGGCGGGACTTTGGTTGACGAGGATGTTGCGCATCGCCTTGTCGCTGGCCGTGTTGCCATACGATTTCTTGATCTGTTGCATCATCTCGGTGGTGATGCCGCCGTTGCCCTCGGGCTGGACGGTCTTGTTCTTTTGGGCCGTTGCGGTGCCGGCAATTAGCATCGCGGCCATTGTCAATACAATGTATTTTACTTTCATTATTGAGGGTTTTATTATTTTATTTTCGAGCAATGGCGATATATCTCATTTATTTTTGTGTAAGCAGCATTATTTTAAAATATTAACTGTTAATCAATGTTTTATAGGTGTACTAAACCTGTGTTTTAGTACACAATCAGAATGCAAAGATAATAAAAAAATAAATAATATAACTTTATTTTTTTACGGATTTACCAAATAAATGCCACAATGTGACTAGAGGCAATGTTTTTGTGAGAGAACAAAAACATCAAGTCTGGATATAAAAGGCTATTTGTAGTTTTTGGCGCAATGTAAGCAGATGCCCTTTACCACATATTCAGTCTCTTCGGGAATGAAGCCGTCGGGTAGGGGCACGGGTGGAATGGAGACATTTGTAAGGCAGAAGGTGTTATGGCAGCGTGTGCAGGTGAGGTGGACGTGCCCTGTGCATTGGCGTGTGTCGTCGTGGTGGCAGACGCAATATTTCTGCGATCCGCTACCGTCGTCGACATTGTGCAGCAAATGTGCCTCGCTGAAGAGGGTCAGAGTGCGGAACAGGGTGGAGCGGTCGACGGTAGGCAGAGCCTCCTCGAGGTCGCTGAGGCTAAAAACACCTTTTGTCTGGTGGCGAACCTGTTTCCAAATCATTGTGCGCACGGCTGTTATGCGGATGCCGGCATTGGCAAGGGTTTCTTCGTCGGACATTTTAATTAGGGTCTTTAAGGACTTTAAGGTCGTTATTGTCTTAACGTCATTCTTTTATTTTTAGTGCGCGCATAGCGTTAAAAACTGCGAGGACGGTGACTCCTACGTCGGCGAAGACAGCCATCCACATTGTGGCGATGCCTATGGCGGCGAGGATGAGGACGCTGATTTTCACGCCTATGGCGAAGATGACATTCTGGCGTGCTATTCGCAGAGTGCGTCGGGCGATGCGTATGGCGAGAGGTATTTTGGATGGTTTGTCGTCCATAAGCACGATGTCGGCGGCCTCGATTGCGGCGTCGCTGCCCAAGCCGCCCATAGCTATGCCTACGTCGGCGCGCGAAAGCACCGGCGCGTCGTTGATGCCGTCGCCAACAAAAGCGATTTTGTTAATATTGCTCTCTGCGAGCACGCGGCGTTCTCCGTTTATCCATTCGAGTTTGTCCTGTGGCAGCATCTGGGCGTGGTATTCGTCGATGCCGAGTTTGCTGGCGACATCGGCAGCGACGGCTTCGCTATCACCGGTGAGCATTATGTTACGTCTAACGCCCATAGCTTTCAGTTCTTTAAGGGCGTCGACACTATCCTCTTTGATTTGGTCGTTGATTACGATATGGCCAGCGTATTCACCGTCGATGGCCACGTGGATGACGGTGCCTGTGTGACCGCAGTCGTGCCAATGGGCGCCGACGGCTTCCATCAGTTTGCTGTTGCCAACGCATACAATGCTTCCTTCCACTTTGGCGCAAATACCTTGTCCTGCAATCTCTTCAACGTCAGATATATGGCAACCGTCGGTGGCTTCGTCTGGGAAAGCGTCGCGGAGGGCTGCTCCGATGGGATGGGTCGAGAAATGCTCGACGTGGGCGGCAAGGTGAAGCAGGTGACTCTCGTTGCATTTCTCTGGGTGCACCACCTCTACGGCAAATCGTCCGTGGGTGAGGGTGCCGGTCTTGTCGAAGACTATGGTGTCGACCTTTGCCAGTATGTCAATATAGTTGGCGCCTTTGATTAGTATTCCTTTGCGTGAGGCTCCGCCGATGCCGCCAAAGAAGGAGAGCGGCACGCTGATGACCAGCGCGCAGGGACAGCTGACAACGAGGAACATAAGTGCACGGTAGAGCCAGACGGGAAATTGTGAATTGTGAATTGTGAATTGTGAAATTGTTGGGGGTATGATGGCGAGGGCGAGGGCGGCGAATACGACGATGGGTGTGTAGACGCGGGCGAAGCGGGTGATGAAGGTCTCGCTGTGCGACTTGTGTTCGGCAGCATTCTCGACGAGGTCAATTATCTTGGACACAGTGCTTTCGCCGAAGGTCTTGGTTACGCGGGCTTTGACAACTCCGCTGATGTTGACACATCCTGATATGACTTCGTCATCGACGGTAGCTTCGCGCGGGACGCTCTCGCCGGTGAGGGCAACGGTGTTGAGGGCTGTGCTGCCTTCGGTAATGATGGCGTCGAGGGGTATCTTCTCGCCAGGACGGATGACAATGGTTTCGCCTATGGCTACTTGGTCGGGGCTGACGGTCAACTCGTTGCCGTCGCGGATGACTGTTGCTGTGTCAGGACGGATGTCCATCAGGTGGGCGATGCTTTCGCGGCTGCATCCTTCGGCGTAGCCTTCAAAGAGTTCGCCTATTTGGAAGAAGAGCATTACGAATACCGCTTCGGGAAATTGCGTCTCGGCTCCGGGGAGGAACCCTATGGCGAGAGCACCGATGGTGGCTATCGACATCAGGAAATGCTCGTTGAAGGGGTTGCGCTCGGCTATGCCCTCGGTGGCTTCCTTGAGGGTGTTGAAGCCGACAAGGAGATAAGGTATTAGATATATTAAAAGCAGCTGCCAGGTTGCGAGATTGGTGTTGTGCTCGATGAGTACCGCACCGATCAGCAGGAGGGTGGCAACGATGATTGTTATCAGCTGTTTCTTTGTTGATTCGTGGTGGTGATGCTCGTGCCCGTGCTCGTGCTCGTGGTGATGTTCGTGCTCGTGGTGATGCTCACCGCAGCAATGGTCGTGACAATGTGTATCGTGATGATTATGAGCCATAATATTGCATTTTTATTGTTTGTTTTTTTTGTTTTTTTCCGAATGCAAAATTATGGCACTTTTCTCGCAACTGAGTTGCAAAGTTTAAAATATCAGGAATTTCTCTTTGAAGCGCATATAGAAGCCAAAAAGGAGGTCGGTCATGCGGAGGTCGAGGTCGTAGAGGGCGTCGACTTGAAGCCCGAGGTTGACTCCTTTGAATTCGTGCTCGGCAGAGAGTGTGAATGTTAGGATGTTGCGGATATCGGTGGCGCTGGCGAGGTTGGCTGATGCCGGGATGTGAAGAGTGCTGTAGGCGTTGGCCGACCAGAAGAGCGGCGAGCCGAAGGCGCTGAAGTAGTGGTCGCCGTGCCAGAAGCCAGCGGTTGCGCGGAGGGAGAAGTGCGACAGGTGGTATTGGTTCCAGTGGAGCCATTCGTAGGAGAGGGTGGGGTAGAAGGCCTTGCCGCCGTGGTCGAGGGCGTTGTCCTCGAGGTGATGGTTGTAGAGAGAGGCGTCGAGTTTGAAGGAGTGGAAAGATGGAGTGAAAGTGTTTGAGAATGAGTATTTGATTTGCAATCCGACGCGTTCGTTGAATGTGGTTACGGTGTTGGTGTCGATGGTTTTGACCTCACCTCCGCGGTGGCTGGCAATGAAGTGGACAGGCAGATTGAATTGCCAGCCCAGTTGGTTGTATTTGTCAAGGTCGCATCCATTCCACACCTCTTTTTCAATATTTAATTTTGCTATTCTAAAGATGTGGCTTGTTCCCATTGTGAAGCGCTCCTGGTCGGCAGTCCAGGGTGTGAGGTAGTGTGTCCAGTCGAGCCAGGTGTCGCTTTGCCAGATTTTTGTCTTGGTAAGTATCTGCAGACCGTCTTCCTGATAGTCGTATATCCATCGGGCGGGGTCGTAGACGGGCATTGCCAGCTGGTGGGAGTAGCTGCCATAGATGGTACCTGCAATGAGAGTAAGCCACTTGGTGGGTGCGTAAATGAGTGAGAATGTGGGGCGCAGACGATAAAGCGAGTCGAGTCCGGCGAAGGCTGTGGCGTTGAAGCCGACGCGCAGCTGGGCACGCTCGTTGATACCGTAGGCGAGGGCAGGCGAAAGGCGGAAGCCGGCGACGGAGAAGCCTTTGGCGAACGGTGTGGCATACTCGGCATCGAAGAAGAAGCCTGCGGCGTCAATGTCGAGCGTCAGGAGGCGGCAGCCTTGTATGAGCTCACGGTTGGTTACGGGCAGGTCATATAGCAGATGCATCGAGTTGTCGGAGCTAATGCCAAGAGCCGACGGATGATGCGGGTGGCGCGGTGTGACTCTGGTCGTGTCCTGTGCCTGTGTCGAGGCGATGCCCGTCAACAGGGCTATTGTGAGTATGAAAAGGTGTTTCATTTGCTTTGGATTTGGAATTGCAAAGGTACGAAAAAAATGTGAATTGAGACCTGTGACCTGTGACCTATAAGCAGAAAAATAATTGTCGGAAGTAAAAAATGCCCCTCTTTTTGTTCAGAAAATTAGTGAGTTGGGATTTATTATAAAAAATATTATTTATATGTGAAGATTTTTTGGTATTTTTGCACGAAATTTTAATGTTTATGTATACAGATACCACAAAATTTATCGGAGAGGGTTTGACGTACGATGACGTACTCCTCGTTCCCAGCTTTTCAGACATTCTTCCGCGCGAAGTAAAGGTCAGTTCGCGCTTCTCACGTAACATCACACTTAACATTCCTATGGTGAGTGCCGCAATGGACACTGTGACCGAGGCCGCTATGGCCATCGGTATGGCTCAGGAGGGTGGTATCGGTGTGTTGCACAAGAATATGTCGATAGAACGTCAGGCCAACGAGGTGCGCAAGGTGAAACGCTCGGAGAACGGTATGATTGTCGACCCCGTGACGCTGGACAAGGATGCGTTGGTAAAGGATGCATTGAGCCTGATGCACGAATACCACATTGGCGGCATTCCGATTGTGGATTCCAACAAGATGCTTATAGGTATGGTCACGAACCGCGATTTGCGTTTTGAACGCAATATGAGCCGTCCGCTGAGTGAGATAATGATTACCGACCTTGTGACGACGCACGTGGGCACGACGTTTGAGGAGGCTGCCGAGATATTGCAGGAACACAAGATTGAGAAACTTCCTGTTGTGAACGACGAGGGCCAGTTTGTGGGTCTTATAACCTATAGCGACATTATGAAGAACAAAGAGCACCCGTATGCCTGCAAGGACGCCAACGGACGTCTGCGTGTCGCCGCAGGAGTGGGCATTACGGCCGATATGATGGAGCGTGTAGACGCTTTGGTAGAGGCTGGTGTGGATGCCATCGTTATCGATACCGCCCATGGACATTCGATCAGGGTGGTTGATGCTTTGAAGACTGCTAAGTCGAAATATCCCGACCTTGATGTCGTGGTTGGCAATATAGCCACCGGCGAGGCTGCGCTGATGCTTGCAGAGGCTGGTGCCGATGCTGTGAAGGTTGGTATAGGCCCGGGAAGTATATGCTCGACCCGAATCATTGCCGGTATCGGTGTGCCGCAGCTGACAGCTGTCTGCGAGGTTGCCGGTGCGTTGAAGCAGGGCGGTTTCGACATTCCGCTTATTGCTGACGGCGGTATACGCTACAGCGGCGACATTGTCAAGGCTATTGCCGCCGGAGCCAGCAGTATAATGATAGGCTCGTTGGTGGCCGGTGTTGACGAGGCTCCGGGCGAGACGATCATCTTCGAGGGACGAAAATTCAAGTCTTACCGCGGTATGGGTTCGCTCGAGGCTATGCAGAGCGGCTCGAAAGACCGTTATTTCCAGGACAAGGAGACCGATGTCAAGAAGCTGGTTCCCGAAGGTGTTGTGGGACGCGTGCCTTACAAGGGATCGCTCAACGAGGTTCTGTATCAGCTGGTTGGCGGTTTGAAGGCAGGTATGGGTTATACCGGTTCGAGAGATATAGAGACATTGCAGAAGGCTAAATTTATCCGTATTACCGCTGCCGGACGCACAGAGAGTCACCCGCACGACATTGCCATCACGCGCGAGGCTCCGAACTATTCGAGATAATCGGTGACTGGTGATTTTTAAAATTTAAAAATAGTAAAGATTAGAATGAGAAAGATTTTTGCATTGCTGATGATGGTCGGAATGGCGGTGGGTCTTAATGCCCAGAAAACCAACGACCCTGTTATTTTTGAGATAAATGGAAAGAATATCTACAAGTCGGAGTTTATGAGGGAGTTCCTTCGCTCGGTGGGCAAGGACCCGAGTGCTGCTCCTACGGCTTGTACATACGAGAAGCGACAGGCTCTGGAAGAGTATGTAGAGTTGTTTGTGAATTATCGTACCAAACTAGAGGATGCATACAACCAGGGCTTTGATACAATGCCAGATATGGTGAAAGAGCTGAAAGGCTATCGAAACGAGTTGGCTGCTCCTTATCTGATTGATTCTGTCACTCTTGAGAAGATACTTCGAGAGGCATACGACAGAAACCACTATACGTTGCACGCTGCTCATATCCTGGTGAAGCTGAAAAAGCAGCCCACCCCTGCAGATACACTTAAAGCCTACAACAAGGCTATGGAATATTATAACAGAGTGAAGAACGGGGAGGATTTCTTTGCTGTCGCAACAGAGGCTGCTCAGATACTGATGGATGAAGAGAGTGTGCCCTTGAACGACAATCGCAGGAAAGACAATGGCGATTTGGGCAATTTCAATGTGTTTGAGATGGTCTATCCATTTGAATCGGCTGCATACAGTCTTGAGGTCGGCGAGGTGTCGCTGCCTGTCCGTACCAGTTTCGGCTATCACGTTATCAAGTTGTTGGATAAGAGTCCTTATCTTAGCAGGGCATCGTTCCAGCATATTTGGGGTGCGTCGAACACCGTTTCGTCGCAGACGGAAGGCCGAATTCGCCAGGCGTATGAAAAGATAAAGGCGGGTGAAAGTTTTGAAACGGTATGCAACAACTATTCTGACGACCAGAGCACGGCCGAGCAGGGTGGTTTGCTGAAAGATATGATGGTTCGTGAGATTCCGCCCGAGTATGTCAGCAAGTTGTCGCGTATGAAACCTGGGGAAGTTTCGGAACCATTCGAGACCCGCTACGGATGGCACATAGTTAAGCTGAACAAAAGAGACAGTCTGCCGTCGTATGATGAAATGCTGCCATACTACAAACAGCGTCTGTCGCGTGATGTTCGCAGCCTTCAGCCGAGATTATCGTTCGTTGAACAATGCAAAAATCGATACAATTTCAAGGACTATACGAAACTGTATGTGAAGAGTCAGGCGAAAACAAAAGGCAAGAAGGCCAAGACGTCAAAGGTGCCTATGGCTTCGCTGGATGAATGCCGTGCGGCCTTGAGTGACTCGGTATTCATTAAAGCCTGGCACTATAGCGACACTATGGTAAAAGATATGCGTCCGTTGTTCAGCGTTGAGGAGATGGAGTATACGGCAAAGGATTTGCTGAAATATATAGAGAAGAAGCAGAAGTCTGAAATGAACTGCGATTTGGATATGTATCTGCAAGACAGATATAATAACTATATCAACGACAAGGTGTTTGAATATGCCGACAAGCATTTGGAGGATGAGCATAATGAATTTGCCCAGTTGATGGATGAATATCGCAACGGATTGATGATATTCTCGTATAATGACCAGATGATATGGTCGAAGGCTATCAAGGATACTACAGGACTGGCCGCGTTTTATGACAGTTATTCCAAAACCCGTAATATCGACGATGAGAACGATGCTCCCTATTTCTGGAACGAACGTGCTCAACTCGTAGTCCTGACTGTTGACGACAGCAGTTATCTGACTCCAAAGAAAGCTGTCAAACTGATGGAAAAAGGTGTGAAGAAAGGCTGGACAGTTGAGCAAATGAGAGATAAAATAAACTCTGCAATAAAAGGAGAGTCAACTTTCCGTTTGAAAAAACAGATGGTTGAAAACGGTCACCAGAATATTCTGACCCAAAGTCAGTGGCGCAAGGGTATATACGAGCGTCCTTTGCCGAAGGGATATGAAGTGGTGGAGGTTGAAGAGGTTATGAATCCAACGCTCAAGTCGTTGAAGGAAGCCCGTGGATATTACATTAATGAATATCAGACCTACCTCGAGCAGCAACTGATAAAACAACTGAGAAAGAAGTATAATGTCGTTATTCATCAAGATGTGATTGACGAGATTACTTATTAATTAAATTTGAAAAACGATGCGCAAGGTATTTGCATTTCTTCTACTTATAACAATTGGAACAGTCGTTTCGGCTCAACCAAAATCTGTATCGGCTAACAATGAGCCGGTCATCGACAAGGTTGTTGCTGTAGTGGGTAAAAATATTGTGAAACTGTCTGAAATAGAGAATGGTTATGTCTCGATCCGGGTCCGACAAGGATATGAAAATGCTTTTGAGAACCGTTGCAATATCCTTGAAGGACTGTTGATTTCCAAACTTTTAGTTCATAAAGGCGAGGTGGACAGCACAGATGCAGAAATAACTGACGAAGATGTAGAACAGAACGTGCAGCGTTACATAAAGGCTTATGAGCGTCAGTATGGTAGCAAAGAGGCTATGAGACAGGCAACAGGCTATACATACGACGAGATGAAAGAACTGCTAGCGAAGATGCTGCGTGAACGAATGCTCTCAGACCGTGTTCAATACAATCTTACAAACAATGTCAAGATTACTCCTTACGAGGTGAATGAGTTTTATAATAATATTCCCAAAGACAGCCTACCCACCATTGCTGAAACATACGAGATCGCGGAGATAGTGCGCAAACCGGAAATAAGTGAGGCAGAACGTGAGCGTGTAAAACTGGAGCTTAACAAGATGAGAGAGAGGGTCCTGAAAGGCGAAGTGCAGTTTTCGACATTGGCGGCACTTTATTCTGAAGACCCCGGTTCGGCAAGTAAAGGTGGTGAGTTGGGCTTTTATCCTCGTGGAGAACTGGTCGGGGAAGTTGAGGCAGCAGCCTTTGCACTTAAACCCGGCGAGGTGTCGCCAGTTATCGAGAGTCAGTTTGGATTCCATATATTGCAGCTTATAGAACGGCGCGGCAATACCGTGAATTGCAGACATATTCTTATTGTACCAAAAGTGTCGGCCGAAGATTTGTTGAGAAACCGTATCTTGCTTGACAGTGTTGCTCAGGAAATAAGATTGGGACATATCACTTTTGCTGAGGCTGCAAGCCGCTATTCCGACAACGCGAACAAGATTGAAGGCGGCCGTGTTACTCATCCTTCCACCGGTGGCTATCAGTTTACTCTCGACGAGCTGAAGAAACTGTATCCAGGTATTGGTTTTGCCCAGATGAACGCAGGTCAGGTCAGTAATGCGACGGCAATGAAAACGGATGAGAATAAGGATGCATACAGGTTAGTGACTGTTGTACGTCGTAATCCGGAGCATACGGCCAATCTTACCGACGATTATGATAGAATATACAATGCCGCACTAGAGAACGCAAAGCAGGAGAAGATATTTGAGTGGGCGCAGAAAACAATAAAGAATACATATATTTATTTAGACGACGAGTTCAAGGGCTGTAATTTCAGATTGAAGTGGACGGAATGACTCCCTTAAACTATTAAACTTTAAATCTTTTAATCCTAAAATGGCATCAGATACAGAATCATTGAATAATTTAGTCGACAAATACCGGCAACTAAGAAAGGAAATCGGGAAAGTCATCATTGGACAGGACAAGGCTGTCGAGAGCCTTCTTCTATCCATTTTCACCGGCGGACATTGTCTTCTGGTTGGTGTGCCGGGATTGGCAAAGACGTTGATGGTCAATACTCTTTCAAAAGCATTGGGATTGCGTTTCAGCCGAATTCAGTTCACACCTGATTTGATGCCGTCCGACATTACCGGAACGGAGATCCTGGATGAAAACCGTAAGTTTCGTTTCGTAAAAGGTCCTGTATTTGCCAATATACTTCTTGCTGACGAGATAAACCGTACTCCGCCAAAGACTCAGGCCGCTTTGCTCGAGGCAATGCAGGAAAAGTCGGTCACCGTCAGCGGTCATAGTTATGAACTTGAGGCTCCATTCTTTGTATTGGCTACGCAAAACCCCATAGAGCAGGAGGGAACATATCCGTTGCCGGAGGCCCAGCTCGATCGTTTTATGCTTAATATTAAGATGGACTATCCTTCATTTGAAGAGGAGATGGAGATAGTGAAGACTACAACCGTAGATGCAGAGAATGATTTGCAGGTGGTGATGTCGGCTGATGAAATAATGGAATATCAATCTGTTATCAGACGTATGCCTGTTCCCGACAATGTTATCTCATACGCTGTTAATCTCGTGGCGTCCACTCGCCCGGAAAAGGAGGGCAATGATCTGGCTCACAAGTATCTGGCGTGGGGTGCTGGTCCGCGAGCTTCGCAGTATTTGATTATGGGTGCCAGAACAAATGCTGCATTTAAGGGAAAATACTCGCCCGACCGTGAGGATGTCGACGCCGTAGCAGCTGAAGTGTTGAGACATCGCCTTGTCCGCAACTATTATGCTGAGGCTGAGGGCATATCAACAGATACGGTTATCGAGGAATTGAAAAAAACTGTAAAATAATAAACGATATAAAACTATGAATCGTTCTACAAAAATTCTTGTTTTGGCCTTGTCGTTGGGGTGCGCATTGTTTTCTTGCCAACGTGCCCAATGTCAGACGGGAATATATATTCCCAGTGCAAAACCAATTAAGAATATGCAAAAAGCTATGGAACATCCCGATATGTTCTGTCTGCTTATAAAATATAGCGGCTCCGCCACTACTTACGGCATTAACGACTTAGATTGGCTTGATTCGGTTTATAGAGTTGCTTTTGCCGACCGTACCAACCCTAAGTTGTATGCTATCACTATCGAGGGGTACAGCAGTAGCGAGGCATTGTCGGAAGAACGTGTGAATCACATATACAATTATTTTGCCAATCGTTGTTACGCTCCGTTCCCGATTCGTTATGCTCCCAATCCGATACATTGCTCCTGCCACGGTGACACTATCGAGACGGTGCGTTACGAGGTGCCGGTTACTCGTAAAGCCTACAATGTGCGCGATTTGCCGGAAAGTAGACGCGCTTTTACCAATAATATACGTCTGGACAACTGTGTGCTGATTACGCTTAAGAACGACCCGGATGCTTGCCTCGGTGCTGCACGTGGATGTATGGTTCCATCGAGGGATACCACTGTTCGCGGTTATTATGCTTCGGTGTTTATGAAACGCGGTGCGCTCTATAATGTTATTGAAACCAAAGACAGCTGCCCTGCGGATGTACAATTCTCTATTGAAGAACATCTTGAATACAAACCTATTGTAGAGGATTATTTTCTCGTTCCTCACCGCAAACAGATAATTGTTCAAGTCGGATACATAGTGTTACACAGCAGCATCAACCGTAAATATGGTGAATGCAAGGAAACGCTGCCCGACTCCATATATGTGCGTTTCCCTGTAACTCAGGAACAGCTTGACAACAAGATACGTATCTTTGGCAAAAAGTATTCTGAAAAAGGTATGGAGTACAAGGCTTTGACAACGAAAAAAATGCCGTCAAAAATCTCTCTCAGCGTACAGGCGGCGGTCAACGTGATGCAACTTGACACCATTTTTCTGGGCAAACGTATTCAACCAAACGAGTTGAGTGACTATTTCTATGAGTGTAAGACCGATATGGAGGATGGATCCTTTGCTGCCGACGGTAAGCATTGGAAAGCCTACAGGCTTGACCGGCATGGCGAATATGAAATCAAGAAACCGCTCCGTGCGTTGATGCGCATCGTCGAGGACGAGGTTGACGAAATAGAGGAGCAGGAATCTGACAGCCGTTACAAAGATGACGAGGCGATAGAGTAGGTGACCTTAAGTTAACCATAACTATAACGTTAACTAAAACAAACTATAAACTTTAAACCTTTAATTTTAAACTAAATAATGGCTTATCTTCAAACTGATGTGACCAAGGTCACAACAAGGGTTTTGCAAAATATGAAAATCCACGGTGAGAAAATAGCAATGCTCACGGCCTACGATTTCTCGATGGCCCAGCTGCTTGACCGTACCAAGATCGACGTTGTTTTGGTCGGTGACAGCGCTGCCAATGTTATGGAAGGCTACAAGACGACATTGCCCATAACGCTCGACGAGATGATTGTCTATGCCTCCTCTGTGGTTAGAGCCATAAATCGTGCACTTGTTGTGGTCGATATGCCATTTGGTACCTATCAAGGCAACTCAAAGCAAGCTCTTGCGTCAGCCATCAGAATTATGAAGGAGACCGGTGCAGATGCTGTCAAACTTGAAGGCGGCGAGGAGGTATTGGAGTCAATCCAGCGAATTCTTAGTGCAGGTATACCTGTTATGGGACATTTGGGACTCACACCGCAGAGCATCAACAAGTTTGGTACTTATGCTGTTCGTGCCACCGAGGAAGAGGAGGCCAATCGTGTTGTCCGTGATGCTCACATATTGGAAGAGGCTGGATGCTTTGCTATGGTGCTGGAAAAGATTCCTGCTGTGCTTGCGTCGCGTATTGCATCAGAAGTCAAGATACCGGTTATTGGTATCGGAGCCGGCAGCGGTGTTGATGGTCAAGTGCTTGTATTGCAGGATATGCTTGGAATTACGCAGCAATTCAAGCCCCGCTACCTTCGTTTGTATGGTACCATTGGAGAGGACATCTCGCATGCCATACAGCAATACATCTCTGATGTTAAGTCGCAAGACTTCCCCAACGAGAAGGAACAATACTAATTATTGTATATCTGCAATTATCAGGAAACAATGGGGACAAAGTCCCTTACTTGTTTATTCCGGTAATGATAAGTTCGATCTTGGTGTCCTTGAAGGCCTGGTGCTTGTTGAGGGCGGCGGCAGCGGCACGTTTGATTTCGTTTTGAGTCATACCGGCAATAGTGATTTGGTCGGGGTTCATACCGTGCTTGACAAAGAACTCCTTGACACTCTGAGCACGGGCGATAGATAGTTTCTGGTCGGCTTCGATGTCAACGGCATAGGACTGGACATAACCTTTAATCTGGAAAGTGACTTCGGGGTGGCCTTTGAACATCTGCATATAGTTGAGTAGCGAGGTGTCGCTCTCGGGCAGCAGGTTGGCGTCGTCGTCAAAGTAGATGTCGGCGATGGGGAAGACGGTGCCTTTCTCCGTCTTGTTCATGATGACGCGCATCAGGGTGTCGTCCTTGAAGATATTGGAGTTGAACTCCTTGAAAATGCTGAAGTAGCCGTCCTTCTTGGCGTAGAGGGTGTAGTTGAAACCCGGGACGAACAGGAGTTTGCCGCCGCGGAACGCGGGATTCTTGGCGATGGGACGGTTGTCGGTGTTCTTCTCAAGGATGAGCAGGTCGACGTCGATATTTTTCTTGGCGACGGGGTCGTAGAAGACAACCATCGGTTCAAACGATTCCACCTGGATGGAGACCTTGATGGTGTGGCCNNAAGATGTTGGAATTGAACTCCTTGAATATTGAGAAATAGCCGTTCTTCTTGGCGTATAGGGCGTAGTTGAAACCGGGTACGAATTTGATTTTACCACCCTTGAAGGCGGGATTTTTTGCAATGGGACGGTTGTCGGTGTTCTTTTCGAGAATCAGCAGGTCGACATCGATGTTTTTCTTAAGAACTGGGTCGTAAAACAATACGAGTGGCTCGAACGATTCGACCTGAATTGAGACCTTGATTGTATGGCCGTCGCCCTTACTGCTCTTGTTGTCGAGGACGATGTAGTAGATTTCGCCCTTGCGGACGGGGATGGATTTCAGAAAGTCCTCGTCGTCGTTGGGGCCAATAAAGAAGCGTTTGCCGTCGGCTTTCATACCCATAGTGGCGGTGGTCATACGTTTGCTGCGAGGTTTTGCAGTCACTTGGCCTTTGGAGTTTTTGGGTGTGGCGGCAGNNCCAGCCATACCAGTGGTGTCTTTCGACGAGAGGCTTGCGGCTATAGGCTTGATTTTGTTTTCGATAAGGCGGTTACTGAAATATACATCGGTGTAGCGGTATACGAGGAAGTCGTAATCGTCCCATTCGTTGT
>DBXH01000056.1:0-158 GCA_002309335.1 Bacteroidales bacterium UBA1217
TTCGTGCTGCTCATCACCGTGCCGGTCAATTATCTCATCGACAAATACCTGCTCTCGCCTGGTGCATTGGCGTGGCTGAGTCCGTCGCTGGCCGACACCGACCTTAGCTTCCTCAGCCTTATACTCTTCATTGCCGTCATCGCCGCCATAGTGCAGAT
>DBXH01000056.1:283-408 GCA_002309335.1 Bacteroidales bacterium UBA1217
TGGCTTCTGGCCATTGTAGGCATCGCCGCCATACGAGAGCGCCTGCGCTACTCAGCCATTCCGCCAGCATTGAAAGGAGTGGGTATCACATTCATAATCACAGGACTTATGGGCATCGCCTTTAT
>DBXH01000056.1:459-665 GCA_002309335.1 Bacteroidales bacterium UBA1217
TTGGCGGTCTTTCTGACCGTAATACTCATACTCGTTGTGCTGCTGCTGGTGCTTCGTGCCAAACTGGTGCCGCAGGGCAACGTAACCATAACTGTCAACGACGACAAAAAACTTACCGTACCGACAGGCAACAGCCTCATTTCCACCCTCGCCGAGCAGCAGATATTTCTGCCGTCGGCCTGCGGCGGAAAAGGTTCCTGCGGCCA
>DBXH01000056.1:697-2951 GCA_002309335.1 Bacteroidales bacterium UBA1217
AGCATACTGCCCACCGAGACAGGCTTTTTCACACGCAAAGAGATACAGCAGGGCTGGCGACTCGGCTGCCAACTAAAAGTGAAGGAAGACCTTTCTATTGCCCTGCCATCCAGCATTCTAAGCATCAAGGAATATGAATGCACCGTCATCTCTAACCGCAACGTTGCAACATTCATCAAGGAGTTCAAAGTGCAGCTGCCCGAAGGAGAGCAGATGGAGTTCATTCCCGGCAGCTACGCCCAGATCAAGATACCCAAGTTTGAAATAGACTATCGCGATTTCGACCGCGACCTCATCGGCGATGACTATCTGCCGGCGTGGGAGAAGAACCGTATGTTCGACCTCCATTGCACCAACACCGAGCCGACAGTACGCGCCTATTCGATGGCCAACTACCCCGCCGAAGGCAACGTCTTTATGCTCACCGTCCGCATCGCCACACCGCCTCTCGACAAAACGGAGAACGGAAAACGGAGAATGGAAAATGGCGGAAGTCCCTTTATGCCGGTCAATCCCGGCATAGCATCAAGCTACATCTTCTCGCTAAAGCCAGGCGACAAAGTAACGATGTCGGGGCCTTACGGCGACTTCCACGTAAAGGGAACGGAGAACGAAGAACGAAGAACGGAAAATGCGACACACCCCGCCCTTACGGGCACCCCTCTCCAAGAGGGGAGGATTACGGAGAACGTCGAGCGGATCTGGGTTGGCGGTGGCGCAGGTATGGCTCCGTTGCGCGCACAGATAATGCACCTCACACGGACACTGCACCACACCGGCATAATGCATTTCTTCTACGGTGCCCGCGCGTTGAACGAGGTGTTCTATCTCGACGACTTCCGTCAGTTGGAAAAGGATTTCCCAAACTTCCATTTCCACCTTGCCCTCGACCGTCCCGACCCCACCGCCGATGCAGCCGGAGTACCCTACACAGCTGGTTTCGTCCACGACGTGATGTACAAGACCTACCTCTGCAACCACCCTGCACCTGAGGACATTGAATACTATATGTGCGGTCCTGGCCCGATGTCAAAAGCCGTCATCACGATGCTCGACAACCTCGGCGTCGCCCCAGAGAACATTATGTTCGACGACTTCGGAGGATGATACCATAAAGCTTTGAATGCAGAGCAACCAGCACTCCAATATTTTATTCCGTATTTGCCAAAATCGGAACAATACAATGCGCTTTTTTTCCGTTACTATGGACAAAATAAGAATAATATGGAGTATATGAAAGTAAGTGAGGATGCTGCAAAATGGAACATCAGTCCAACTAACGACAAAATCATATTTTCCAGACTCCCATAAAAGTGAGACCTAAAGTATTTCATCACCCGATCGCATATACGCAAACACATATATGCGATCTTTTTTTATTATCTATTTTCTGATTTGCCGGATGGCAAAATTATATGATCGTGGTGCGGTAAATAACTAAAATTATAGCTTACCGCACCACTATCGCATTTTTTTCTGTATCATTTCTACTTTGGGGTTTTGCGCCTCAAAGTGTCAACTTTTTCAGGTTAAGAAAGTGCTTTCTCCACTACGCTATCACATTGCTTCACACCTAATCATTGTCTTGATATGTGAAACGTGTAACAGTGGTACGTGTAACTTTCAAATACTTATCAAAGGCAGAATGATAATATGAGTCCACCTCCACATTGGTCTTGCTTAGCGGCCAATCATTGTCATAGGTATATGTAAAATCCTGGACATCGGTTTCGCCTGAAGAATAAGTCGTTTTCTTTCTTGTCACATTATTGGCGTTTAGCCAGAAAGACTGCTCTCCGAAATCCCCACCAAAACCACAATAGGTCATTCCAACATATGGGTTTGTAGCGTCATCATACTCGTACTCGTATGTAGCATATTTTTTGTCGTGACTACCAGTGTAGTAGTTTGCCATCTCAATATTGTCACCGTTCCATTCAAAATCAAGCCATTCATAGTACCATCCATAATTGTCGCTTTTAGTGTTTTTGAGGAATCTTTCGTTGTTATCAACGCTTATGGATACAGGATCATTGTCAACAACCATTCCTATGATTCGTCTAAACAATTCCTTGTCTTTTGCACACAGAACAGCAAGTGTTTGTTCCTCAATGCTCGACACTTTGCCTCGTTTGTGGCTGAATGTGGCTTTTGCCGCCTCTATATCCCGCTCATACATACTGATGGTTTCCACTTTTCGTCCGTCATATCTGACTTCAACCCTCAACCCACGGTTCCTTTCCACAATGCGTTG
>DBXH01000051.1:0-25538 GCA_002309335.1 Bacteroidales bacterium UBA1217
ACAGATTGCAACTGCTATGTCGTTCATAGGAGCCTCGAAGATGGTGAGGTTGAGGAAGACCACAGAGTCGCAACCGGTACGAGTGTTGAGGAAGCTTGTCGAAGTCTCGACGCTTTCGTCGATAACACCGATGGTGCTGTCATTGACAACCCAGGTGTAAGGACCACAGTTGGAAACGGTTTCGGTACCGAAGGTACGGCCACCGCCAAGGGTCAGATCGAGATAGTCAACGCTCGGGCATCCCTCATCGTTCACGTAGCTGTATTCATAGTTGTTGTGGAACATGTCGCCAACGCTGCTCGGGTTGTTGATGACCGTGCCGTGCCATGTGTAGGTCTGGCAAGCGACAACCGTTTCGCTATTGTGCGTAGCGTGGTTGACGGTGAGGTTGAGGACATCAACGCTCGGGCAGTTGTTGCCATCCACATAGTCATAGGTAGCAGTGTTGTTGTCGGCATAGTACCAAGTACCGTGCCACTGAGTGCTGTCGCAAGCCACGATATCGTCGGTGTGACCGCTGTTCTGGTTGACGGTCAAGTTGAGGGTGTTGGTGCTCGGGCAGCCATTAGCGGCAGTGTAGTCGAAGGTATAGACACCGCTGGTGGTGTAGGTCTGGCCGTCGCCATTCTCTTCAGCTGTCCAAGTGTAAGTGTCGCAAGCAGTCTTGGTAACAGTCTGGTTGCTGTTGTTACGGATGGTCAGGTTGAGGGTGTTGGTGCTAGCGCAGCCTTCAGTGGTGTTGTAGTCGTAGGTATAGGTGCCTGTAGCAGTCAACACGCGGTTGTCGCCACCTTCCGCAACAGTCCAAGTGTAGGTGTCGCACTCGTCGACAGTGTACTCAGTGCTGGTCGGGAGGTTGATGGTCAAGTGCAGTGTGTTGGTGCTAGCGCAGCCCTTGTTGGTAAAGTAATCGTAGGTGTAGTCACCGCTCTCGGTGTAGGTCTCGCCATTACCACCGTTAGCAGCAGTCCAAGTATAGGTGTTGCACTCGGCAACGGTGTACTCAGTGCTGGTGTTGTGGTTGATGGTGAGCATCAGGGTTACGGTGCTGTCGCAAATCAGCGGTTGGCCGTTGATAACGGTACCTGCCGGGAAGTAAGCGGTAGCATTGGAAGTGCTCTCCGTGTAGACGGTGCCGTTCCATTCGTAGCTGTCGCAAGCTGTACGGCGTTCGGTAGCGTAAGCCAGCGGGTGCTGGTTGACAACGATGTACTCGATGGTACCGGTAGCGAGTGTATCGTATACATAATATGTATGAGCGTGGTCGTAGTCGGTGGTGGCGGTGCTGATAATGTGGTTACGCCAACTATAGCTGTCGGTGGTAACGCAGATGTCAGCAGCGTCGGCGACGACTTCCTGATAGTTGTTGACGAGGTGGACAGTCAGCACGATGACACTGTCGCAGTGCTGGACAGCCGGGAAGTGGACGTCAAACTCTTTGTCAGTGTTGACGAAATCCTGCTGCAGGACAGCCAGAGTGTCGAAATTGAACGTGCTGTTGCCGTAGGTAACCTCACGGTCGCTGATGTTCAAGGTAACCTCATCGTAACCGGTATAGCTCTGGGTCAGCGTCAGGGCCAGCATATAGATGCTGTCGAAGGCGTTGTCGCGAGGCACGGTGTAGGTCGGGTTGTAGTAGATATAAGTACCTGTGCTGGTCTTGTAGAGCGGTGCGTCGTTGTCGCTGTTCAGGTTAGCGGCACGCTCAGCATCGCTGATCCAGACATAGGTCTCACCATTACGCCAGGTGTACTCGTTGCAGTTCACCACATTGTCGATACCGAGGAGAGCGGTACCCACGTTGAAGGTAATGTTGAGAGCGCTGTCACAACCGGCGACATTGGTGTAATGCTCGGTGCGGTTGTAGACACCCTCGCCGAAGAGCTCGGTAGCGTTCTGGCCATAGTAACGGTATGAACCGTCGCTGATGTAGAGAACGCTGTCATAGTGGTTCGAGCTGTTAACAACCAGGTTCAGCGTGTTGGTGGTAGCGCAGCCGTTGACATCAGAGGTACTAGCAGTGTAAGTACCTGAGGTGTTGTAGTAACGGTTGTTGATATCCCAAGTGAACTCGTCGCAAACAGTGGTATCAACGGTGACACCGGTGTTGTTGACGTTGATGGTCAGGTTGAGAGTCATCAAGCTGTCGCAACCTGCGACGTTGGTGCCGGTGTAGGTGTAAACACCCGACTCGGTGTGAGCGAGACCGTCACCGTCAGTCCAGGTGTAGCTGTCGCACTGTGCCAAAGTCTCAACCGAGCTGGTGCTGGTTCTGATGGTCAGGTTCAGCGTGTTGGTGCTCGGGCAACCCTGCGCGGTGTTGTAGTCGTAGGTGTAGGTTCCACTGACAGTGTAAGCCTGACCGTTACCACCATCCTCAGCCGTCCAAGTGTAAGTGTCGCACTCGTCCTTGGTGATGGTTTCGTTGGTGTTGGTGTTGATGGTCAGGTTCAAGGTATTGACGCTCGGACATCCGTTAGCAGCGGTATAGTTGTAAGTCTCAGTACCGCTAGCGGTCAACACGCGGCCGTCGCCACCGTTTTCAGCGCTCCAAGTGAAGGTCTCACAAGCAGCGGTGTCGATGGTCTGGTTGGTGTTGTTGCGGATGGTCAGGTGCAGAGTGTCAACGCTCGGGCAATTACCAGCAGCAGTAGCATTGTAATTGTAGAGGTAGTCGCCACTGACGGTGTAGGTATTGCCGTTACCGGCAGTCCAAGTGTAGGTGTCGCAGACATCCTCAGTAATAGCACTGTTGGTGTTGTAGTTGACAGTCAGGTTCAAGGTCTTGGTAGCAGCGCAACCGTTAGCGTCGGTGTAGTTGTAGACAACACCCGAGACGCTGGTGGTGTAGGTCAGGCTGTCACCGCTTGCCCAAACGTAGCTGTCGCAAGCTGTGGCGGTAATCGTCTCAGCATTGACGGCACGCTGGTTGATCTTGACGACGTGCACCAGTTCGGTAAGGGTACCCTCGTTCTCCTTCTGAGAGAAGTAGTAGGTGTGACCCGGCTCGCCGATGGTGTAGGTCACGTTGTTCCACTCATAGGAAGTGGCGTCAGCGCAAGCATAGACCTCGGTGGTATCATAGTTGTCGATATAGTTAATAGTATATGTACGGTAGTCGTCGCAGTATGCAACCGAACCGACAGCGATCAGGGTATCGAATGTGGTACCGCGGTCAGCATATGTGAAGGTGAAGACCTCAACCGGGACGTTCTCGACTGCACCGGCAACACCGTTGATGGTGTAGGTGCCTAAGCTTACAGGTATGTTGAGAGTCTCGGTGCTGGTGGTAGACTCAAGCAGGTTGAGGTGCAGCACATCGACGTGGGTCATCACACCGTTGACGAAGGTCGTATCGGTCGGGTAGGTGTAGACATACTTGTTGAAGGTAGCATCTTTGTACAGTGCCATACCGTGGCTCTGGCGTTCGCTCATCGGAATCCAGATGTAGGTGTGTTCAACGCCGGAGATTGTCCAGGTATAGCTGCCGCAAGCCTCGACTTCAACCTCTGTAATCTCGTTGTCGTCGACAACCGGGATAATCAGGTGCAGATTGTCAGTACTGTCGCAACCATTGATGCTCTGGAAGGTATAAGTGATCGTGCTGTCGAACGGAGCAGTGTACATCACACCAAGATAGGTGTAAGAACCAGCTTCGTTGACAACAAGTTCACTATTGGTCACATAAGAAGGATTGATGGTCAGGTGCAGGACACTGTCGCCCACGCAGCCGTTGGCATCGGTGAACGAGAACGAGTAGTCGCCGCTTACAGTGTAGGTCTGGCCGTCGCCATCAGTCCAAGTGTAACTATCGCAACCGTTGTTCACTGTAGTCTCAACACCATTATTCTTGTTGATGGTGAGGTTGAGCGTGATGACGCTGTCGCAACCAGCAACATTGGTGATAGTGTTGACGTGTGTACCGCTAACCGTGAAGACAGAATCGTTACCACCGTCAGCAACAGCCCAAGTGTAGCTGTCGCAAACAGTGACGTTCATTGTAGCAGCCGTAGCGTTGCGGATAGTGAGGTTGAGGTTCAGGACGCTGTCACAACCTTCTACGCTGGTGTAGTTCACAGTGTAGTTGCCACTCTCGGTGTAGGTGGTGCCTTCCCAAGTGTAGCTGTCGCAGACATCCTTAGTCTCGGTGGTATTGTAGGTCGGGTTGACCGTGTAGTAGAGAATCGTATCGTTGCCATTCGGGTTGTTGTTACGCCACATATTGGCAGAGTAGACAGTCTTGATCATGAACGAGTAGAACAGCGTACTGTTGTTTTCGTTGAGCGACTCCCAGTTGGTGCCGTTGGTCGAGACCCAAGCACCGTTCTGGTCGTTCTCATCGTAGTACTGAACAACAGAGATGGGATAGCCAAGGTTATGGCCCTCGAAGGTCACCCACAGGTTAGCGCTGTTGTCAACATTGACAGGAGCGTCAAGCTCGAAGTACTTCCAACCAGTCTCTTCATTCGCGTCGAAGGAGATGGTCTTGGTACCAAGCAGCGTGCTAGGAGCGTTGTCGCCACCAGCATAGATATTCAGCGTGTAGGTGCCCGGATATCCGTTCACGTAGTATAGGTTAGCGCCAAAGACATTGTACCAGTCAGCGGTACGGTTGGCGTTGAACTTGGCACCCCAATACAGGTCGATAGGACCACCCACAGTGCCTGCATAAGGATTGTTCAGGCAGAACGAAGCGGTGTCGACAACTCTGTTGCCGTCCTCAAGGACGATGCCGTTGATACCGGTGTTGTACGGGAAGGCATTGTCGCAGAAGACAATCGGGTCAACGATATTCAGGTGCAGCGAGTAGACATTGCCGCAGTCGCCCTCACCAGGTGCATCGAAGTAGACGTTCTCAACACTATGGTCGAAGGTCTGGCCATTCTGCCAAGTGTAAGGACGGTTCGAGAGCACATACTGATGGATGAGCTCGGTCTGCTGGATGTGGAAAGTGATATAGGTAACGCTGTCGCAGCCGTTAGCAACCGGTTTGTCGCCATCATACCTCTCAACGAAGGTCTTGTCGGTATGATAGGTCACACCATTGTACTCAAAGCTGGTGCAGACGTTGCGGGTCTCATAGCCGCGAGCGGTGTCGTTGAGCGTGAGGTGGAGCGTAGTGATGAAATCGCATCCTTCATTGTTCGACGAGACGTACTCGTGATCCTGGGTGGCACCATCCGCAAGGCGGTAGGTCTCACCGTTGAGATCCCAAGTGTACTCGTAGCAAGCAACGACATTGGTATCAGCATAGTGGGTCGGATTGACGGTGTAGTTGATAGTAACCATACTGTCACAACCCAGAGCGGTAGTCCAACCAGCAACCACGGTGTTGGTGTAAGCCTGCTCGTTGAGGGCACCCGGGATGGTGAGTTCAATCGACTCAGCGGCGTTGTTGGCGTTAACCACAGTGAGTGCGTTGTTAGTGAACTCGCTCTCGCAGAAGGTCAGGTCAGCCGTAGTGTTGTAGACCGGGTTGACCGTCAGGTCGACCTTTCTGATCAGGTTACAACCATCCGCATTGAGTGTACTGTTGTCCCAAGTATAGATACCAGTGGTATAGTCAGCACCATTGAACACGGTACTGTTCTCAGCAGTCCAGCTGCCGTTGCCACAGATGGTGACGACAGTGTCGACAACCTCGGTGGGATACTTCGGAGTGAGTCGCAGCACCTCGATGCTGGAGCAGTTGGAGGTGATGAAGCCAGCCTCAGCGAGGTCAACACTCATATTGAACGGATTGGCGCCGTTCACCATTTCAGCGGTGATGGTAGCCACCTCAAACGGGTTGTTGTTCTCATCGAGGATGGTCCAGGTGTAAGGCAGACACTCGGTAGCCATAGTGGTATGATAGGTCGACGGGTTAACCGTCAGGTGGATGCGGGCAACCTGGTCGTGACCGTCAGTAGCACGGACGCGGACAATATAGTCACCGCTCTCACGCAGATATAGAGGCTCGATATGGCCGTTGCAGTCATCTTCGTCGGTGAAGACAACAGCGTTGGCAATCTCGTACTCATCGCAAGTATCGACAGTAGCCCAGTTCAGGGTGTCGATAGCAGGATTCATTATGAGGTGCAGCTGGGCAATCTCGTTACATCCAAGAGCGTTGGTGCCGGTGACGAACTCAATGCCGTCGGCGACCTCAACATTCAGGTCGTAGGTTTGGCCGTTGATCCAAGTGTAGTCATAGGCATCACGTACGCAGTGGAAGTCCTCGTGGTAGCTGCGGTAGTTGACAGTCAGGTCGAGAGTGACAACACTGTCGCAACCCCACTGGTTCTGCAGCGTGAAGGTCGGCTCGTTGGTCGAAGCGGTGTAAGTAACACCATTGAGATCCCATACATAGTTGTCGCAAGCCGTAACGGTCTCGACACCGGTGTTCTGGTAGTTGACGGTGAGAGCCAATGTCACGACACTATCGCAGTTCTTGGTGGTAGCCAAGGTGACAGGATAATCGCCGCTGACTGTGTAGGTTTCGCCGCTCACAGGCCAAGTGTAAGTGTCGCAGACAACCTGCGGTACAGTGGTAGCCTTAACGGGATTGACCTTAACGGTCAGGTTGTAACGTTTCGGGCACTCAAGTGTTTCACCGTTGATGTCAAGATCGCCAACACCGAGAGTATAGGTAAGGGCGGTATCGACAGTGGCAATACGGGTGATGTTCTCAAAGGTATAGGTCGTACCGTAGCAACGCTCGATGTTGCTGTTCTCAATACCCATCTGCTCGAAGTTGAAGGCCAGGTGGATCAGAGAGTCGCAACCATTCTGGGCGGTGAACATCTGGTCGTAGTTACCATTTGCGGTAATCTGCTGTGCACCCCAAGTGTAAGGATTGTTGAGGTAGCAGACGTTCAGCGAGTCGCTCAGTTCGTACGAAGGATTGACTGTTACCGTAGCGGTGTTGAATTCGTTGACACAACCGTTCTGGTCGGTGACAGTGACGGTGTAGGCACCAGTAGCGGTAGCTGTGGTGGTGGCAACAGCGGTAACGGCACCGGTATTCCAGCTGTAGGTATAGCCGTCAACAGCGGTAGCGGTCAGCGTGATGGTGCTGTCGGAGCAGATCGTGTTGACCGAAGCAGTAGCAGTCACGACAGGCAGCGGGTTGACGACAACGGTGAATTCAGCCGTTGCCTGGCAAGCGCTGGTGTTGCTGGTGGTAGCCGTAACGGTATAGGTGGTTGTGGTAGTCGGGTTGACGGTGATGCTGGTAGTGGTTGCACCTGTGCTCCAACGATAGGTTGCGGGCACGTTGTTGGCATCAGCCAAGGTCAACGTAGCGCTCTGGCCGTAGCAAATCTCGGCGTCGCCGCTGATAGCCAGGTCAGGAACAGGAGTTGTCGTCACCGTAACGGTAGCGGGCAAACTGGTACAGGTTGTTGTCGGGTTGGTGGCAACAACGGTGTAGGTGTTGCTCTCGTGCGGATTGACAACGCGGGTGGCAGCAGTGCTGTTGTCCTCCCAAACGAAGGTAGCGCTGTTGTCATTACTACGTGCAAGCAGCGTCAGGTCGGCATTGTCGCAGTAGTTGGCAATCTCGGTCACAGCATTACCACCATAATAGATGGCTGCCGAAGGAGCGGGATTGACCTGCAGGTTCAGGATACCGGTTGAGTCGGCACCGAACTCTGACTGCATAGCCACGGTGTAGGTACCGGTAGCGTTGTAGGTGTTGCCATAGAATCCATATTCATCGCGCTGGCAGATTGTAGCATTGTAGGTCAAGTTGTAGCTCGGGTGGAGGGTCAGTTCCATATGATAGGTGATACTGTCGGCACCTGCCACATTGACGTAGGTATGCGAAGCCGTGAAGGTGCGGTCCATATCGGGAGCAGAAACAGCATTGGCATCATAAGTCAGACCGTTGCGGACGATAGCGTTCGTGTAGGTCTCGCCGTTACGCCAAGCGAAGGAACCGTTCTCAACAAACACTTCGGTCGAATCGGGAGCAGCCTCAGGATCCTCGCACTGGACGAGAAGTTTGAAGCCGGTGTACGGGAAGGCGTTGTCAGCATCAGTGGTGAAGACGAGGGTCACATAACCGCTGTCGGCCCACAGGTTGCTGCCGGTCTTATAGTCGATAGTACCGTTACCGGTGTAGCGACCAATAAGGTTGTTGGCGTTGACAGCGCCGCGGTATACATTGAGGTAGTCATAACCATATTCGAGGTCATAGGTACCGCTGATGTGGGCAACCTTACCGGCCTCACCGGGACGGATAATGTAGGTGGCGTTGAGGCCGTTGTGATAGCTGTTGCCATTAGTGGTGTCGGGCATCATATACTCGTTGCAGGCGATTTTGGTTTCGCCGGCGTCAGCAAGCATATTGATCTTCTCACGCAGTTTGACGGTAAGGTCGTCGACATAGGCGATATTGTAGCCGGTAGCCGGCTTGGGGGCACGGAGGGCGATGTAGCTACCCGTACCGGTAAAGCCTTCAAAGTTCACCTCGAAGTATTCGTAGCTGGTGGTGGTGGGAAGAACAGTCTCGACGAGCTCAAATGTAGAAGCGTCGTCAGGATCACTCATCACACCAACCTCGATTGTTCCAACGTAGGTTGCGGTAGTGCTGCTCTCGCGGGCATAGAAACCAACAACCACGGTGTCGAGGCTGAATCCGAACTGCGGCAGGATGGCGTACTGGTCGCCGTAAGCCGCCGTAGTGTAGGTATAGAAGCGCATGTGGTTGTTGCCGCTGTGGCTATAGCTTGCACCATTATAGGCAATGGGGTAGCCAGGATAGCCCGTTGTGGAGGTACCACTGGTAGTCGTGGAGGTGTTGATGTAGTCCCAGCAGTTGGGCAGAACGTGGTTGTTGATGGTGCTGCTTGTGGTGCCGGTGACACCGTCGAAGTTCTCAACCAAAGGCAGATCCTCATACTGCCAAACACCGCACTGGGTGAAAGCAGAAGCGACAGGACTCCAAGCGCTGTGGTCGGTAGCGCTGCAGACAGCGCGGACATAGAACTCATAGCGAGTAGAGTGGTTCAGACCGCCTACCACAAACTCGGTATTGTTGGTGGTCTCGATAGGAGTAACGCGGTCGGGGTTGAATCCCGGCAGACCGTAAGCAACTTCCCAACGGGTAGCAGGAGTCGGAGTGTTCTCCGTCCAGCTCAGCGTAGCACTGCTGTTGGTAGTACCCATCACGGTCAGAGCTGAGGGAGCCCAGCAGGTAGGATAGGTGTGGAAGGTAGCCTTGGTCCAGTTGCTGTAGTCGTTCTCGCCGCATACGGTGCGAACATAGACATCGTAGTCAACATCCGACTCGAGAGCATCAGTAATATTATAATTGAATACATTATTTAAATTAGTAACAAGCGTACCGGCACCCTGGATGTCGGGGTTGAAACCGGCGAAGCCATACTTCAGTTCAAAGTTGTTGACAATAGGACGCAGGTCGGTACGAGGAGTCCAGCTCACAGTCACCACGTTGGCAGGAGTGATGCTGGTGCTTACACTTGCAGGAGCGAAGCAGGTCACGCTGGTGTTACAAGGAGCAACAAAGGTAATATCGGAACGCAGATAGGTGCGTCCGCTAGCTGTAGCCGAAACCTGATCGACAGTGTAGGGGTTGCTGTCTTTACGCAGATACATGCAACGATAGACAGGGCTGGTTGTGGTGCTAACTGAATAGAATCCAGAATTGGATTGAGAAGCACCAGCAGGCTGGTTCATAAAGTCGGTGACAACGATATTGCTAACGCCGTCCCATACGAAGGAACTTTGGAGGTTATACTGCACAGTGCCAGAGGTGTTCAGCGGGTGAGGAGCGGTGGCATAGACCAACTGCTGCTCGCTCAGAGGTATCCATGCAGTTGTGCTCTCGAAGGAGGACTGCTCGGTCTGACCCATATAGATGGTGAACTCCTTGGCATAAGTGGAATTATTTGTCCAGGTGAAGGTAATAGCCTGAATTTCGCCAGGCTGCAGACCGGCAGCAGTCAACTCTTCAGCGGTATAAATCTGCTGGCAATAGCTGTTACCATAGTTACCATAGAGGGCAGGACCATAAGTGCTGCTGTTAGCTGCCTCACCTATGCTGGCGCTACCGCCATCGGGGCAAACGGTACGGAAGTTGCAGACGTTGCTCCAACCACTCTCATCGGTGGCGGTGCAGTTAGCCTTCACATAGACGTCGTAGTTGGTATAGGGGTCAAGGCCTGTAAGTTCCTTGGTGGCAGCGTTGCAAGCCACTTCGGTACCCTCGTTATCGGGGTCGAAGCCAGCGAGGCCATACTTCAACGTCCAAGCGGTGGCGTTGCCAGCCTCGGTCCAGCTGATCTGAACGGTGCTGTTGGTCACATCGCTTGCAGTGACAGCCGTCGGGTTAACGCAGGCAGGAGTTGTGAAGGTATAGGCCGGGTTGGCGTTGCTCATCTGCAGCCAGGGGCTCTCATCGAGCGGACTAGTGGCGCAGGTGGCCTTGATATAGACATAATAGGTAGTACCGGCGACAAGACCTGTCAGGTTGGCCGAGGCACTGGTAACAGTCAACTCTGTGTAGTCAGCAGCGGCTGCGGTGGCAGGGTTGAAGTCGGTGGCGGCATAACGCACCGTCCAGAACAGCGGGGCATCGCCCGGCTGACGCCAGGTGAGGGTGGCCGTGTTGTAGGTGATGTTGCTTGCGCCGTAAGTTCCGTCGATAACCGGGGTCTTACAGTTGGGGATAAACGGAGTGGTAAACACATGACGCACCATGCGACCGGGTGTACCACCACAGATTGCGTAAACATAGACGTCATAGTTGGTCTGAGCAGCAAGACCAGAGATGGTGTAGGTGCTCGTATTAATGGGGCTGACGGTAGTACCGGCAGTGGTAGGATCAAAGCCCTGGGGACCCCAGACGATTCCGTAGGTCGGGCTAGTCTCATTGTTGACATCTGTGAATGTCAGAGTGGCTGCATATTCAGTCTCAGAGAGAGTAATGGCAGTCGTAGGAGGATTGCATGTACCAGTATTGCAGGGTGAAATAAGCTTCATCCAGCTACGATAATAGTATCTGGTTTTTGAACCGCTATATGATGCAAGGTTGGCAGGATCCGGGTTATAACTGTCACTGTAATATGCCAGTGTCATATAGGTGGAACCTGTTGACTGAGTGTAGAACTTATAGGAGCTTCCACTATAGCTGCTTGCATTTTCGTCGCAGGCAATAACGATATTGCCCGTTCCGTCATATACAAACGGAGTAGTGAAAGCAAATTCGTTCCAACCTTGATTACAAACCAGCGGACCACTGTAGACCAACGTCAATGTAGCAGGATCGACATAATCGGTAGTTGAAGAGAATGAGCTCTTGTCAGTTGTACCAATATAGATATTGACGTTTGACTCACTATTGTTAGGAGAAGAGTATGCGTAGTTGAACGAAATGCCGTTGAATGTGTTGGGTCCACCTATTTCACTTGCAGTAATAATCTGCTGTGTATAGCTGTAACCATAATAGGTATTGACAGGCAACGTATAGTTTTGTGCTGTCGATGTACCTGTCACTTCAACATCGCCACCATTGGGGCAGATAGTTCTGAATTCACAGACACTGCTCCATGCGGTAGGACCTTCAGGATCGCAGATAGCACGTACGTATGCATCGTAGGGCTGAACCATTTCGAGGTATGCGAGTTCTACGGTCGGGGTAGTGTTGACCATCACAGAATAGCCAGTCTCATCAGGATTGAAGCCTTGAGGACCATACTTCACTTCCCACTGAGTGGAGAGACCAAGCTCAGTCCAAGCCAGGGTGGCGGAGGTGGCTGTGATGTTGCTTGCCGTCAGACCGGCAGGCATGAAGCAACTGGGAGCTGCAACAACACGTACTGTATAGTCGCGGAAAACACCATAGCTACCAGTGTAGCAGGCATCACCAGGACCGCTGTCGTTATCGGTACCACCGATACGCATACGGTAGTCACCAAGCGGCGTGTTAGCAGGAATGGTAATCGAGGCAACAAGTGTTGTGGGGTTGGCGCTGGTGGAAAGACCCGTGTAGAGCAGCTCATCATTCGAGAATGCGAGGTCGTTGTTCAGATCAACCCAAATCTTAGTACCATAGGTATAATTTGTTGCATAAGTTATAGAAACATCAGACGGCACACCGGCATAGACATCGCCAATCATATCGCTATGATTCTGATAACGGGTGGTAGCCGTGGTGGTATTGTTGTCGTTCACAACATAATCCATACCAAAGGTGACGCCAATAATACCAGAGTTATCATGGCTTGAAGGTGCAGGGTTGCAGTAGCCGAAAGTATGCGATACCGAACCAACCCACTCGCTTTGGTCATTGGCAGCGCAGTTGCTGCGGACGAAGAAATGCCACTCACCGAGACCGAGATTGGTCACAGTGAAGGGGTTGGTGGTAGCATCGATGACGGTGTAGTCATTGTCGTTGGTGAAAAGACCGTAGGCAATCTGCCAAGCGGTGGCGGTGCCGTTCTCGGTCCACGAGAGGGTAACACTGTTACCGTCAACATTGGTGATGGCCAAGCTGGACGGTTTGCGGCAGGTGATACCCTGGCAGCTTACACCAGTGTAAATCGTTGCTGTGCCGTTGCTACCACTATAATCTTCCACGATAGCATCATTTTCGTGGTTGAAGATGGTGATAACGTTCTCATCAGCATAACTACCGTCGGCAACATAGACAAACGAAATCTGGTCGCCGGTACAGACACTCAACATAATCGTATCGTTGTCTGGGTTGCGTCCTTCGCTATTGGCGGTCTCGTCATTGTTGGCATAGGAGGCCATGAGACTGCCGTTGGCATAGTAGTCGAGGTGGTTGCCGTTCCAACCGTCACCATAGGTATCGGTAAGAACCAGCATATAGGTGCAACCTCCAACGCAAGGCGACACAAAATTGACGGGGCCGACCCAGTCGGTCGTCAGACCCGAGGCACTACAGTGGGTGCGCAGGTAGACATCGTAAGCCTGGTTGGATCCCAGATTGGGGATGGTGTAGGTAAGTGCAGTAATGTTGTTCACAGCGGTACCCTCGGTGGCAGGATTGAAGCCGGAGGGGCCGTATTTCACGTCATAGCTGGTCACAAGATCGTCGGGAGAAGTCCAGGTCACCACACCGTCGGGTGTGACGCTGGGCATATTGGCGTTGTAGCAGCCAGGCAGCGTGGTGGCCGTAGCCATCGACGTCCAGCCTGAAGGTGTGCCGCTACACATCTTACGAACGTAAATATAGTAAGTGGTGCTTCCGGTAAGACCCGTAAGCGTGGTGCTGGTGGCAGTACCACTATTTACAGTCTTGCTCGATCCTTCTGTGGAGGGGTCGAAATCGGCGTTGGTGCTATACTTTACTTCATAGCCCGAGCCGTTGCTCGACACAGTCCATTCCACATTGATGGTATTCCAGGCCGTTGCTGTGGCCGTAATAGAGGTAGGCTTCACACAGGCAGGCTGAGTGAACGTGTAGACCATACCCTGGCCCGTTGCCTCGTTGTAGGCAGGAGCGTAGGTAGAGGAGAGTGTACGGGTAGTAGTTCCCGTAGTGTTGCGATAGATGGTGTCCCACTGGGAACCATTGTTCGCGCCGCCGACACGGTAAATGTCGGTCGATGACGACATCATGCCGACCAAAACATTGATGCTGCCGTTGATGGTCATAGGACCATAGCAGAACTCAATGTCGCCACCGGGATAGAGCTTCAGCTGGAAGCTGTAGCTGCTGGTCCCGCTGACCACCTTGCGCCACTCCACCGTAAGCATCTGAGCGGTGCTTCGGGTGTAGACCTGCGTCGTCGTATAGCCAGCGGCTAAGTACAACGGCGAGATCCGGGCATCCGCAAGGGCGGCGATGCCATCGAACGTCACACTACCGTTTTTCCAGATACGCAAAGTGCTGCCTTGCGGTACTTGGGTTTCGCCAAAGTACATTGCAAAAGGCATCTGCACATCCACGTAGTCACCGCTGAATTGCTGAGCGGTGCCGGTACTCACGATAGAACTGTAGGTGGCGGTACCGGCCGAACCGTCATACTCGCTCACCTTTGCGTTCTGTGCCTGCAGCGTCCATGGCAGCATCAGCGCCAGGAGTGCAAACATCCGCAAAAAAGTACTTTTACGTTTCATTGTGTTTTGAATTGGTTAGTAATTAAGTTAACTATTGATTTATTTTTGTTTTTTCCTGTTTTTCGTCTTTAATCATTTCCGCTATGGTTTCTATCATTTCTTTGGCAGGAGGGATACAGTCTATAATTTCATCTGGCTTTACGTCATAATAGCAATTATAGTCACCATTGTTCCGTATGATCTCCAGTTGCTTATAGAGCTCGCTGTATTTCTGAGGCAGTTTCCCTGTCTTTACATATAACTGACTGAACAAGATCTGTGAGCCTTTATGAGTACTGACCTTGTGCCCGTCGTGAATCATCAACGCTGAAACCGAGTGGAAGACTGCATAATATAAACGCGTAGCAATATTGCTCCACAACTCTCCCTGCTGCAGATAGTCTATCTCTCCTATGATGTTTTTTGCACGCTCTATCTCAAGCGACACCATTGCATTGCGTTCTTCTTCTCCCAGATTCATTGTAGAATAACTTTTTCTTGTTCAACATTCTTATAAAACGGAGCACGCCACCACGAGGCCCAGTCCTTGCGGACATACATCTGAGGATTTATCTCGGCACCAAGATCTACCCCAAGGTCAAAAAGTGGATATGTGTAACTGTCATAGTCTTTGCTTGTGATTTTATCCTTGTCAAGCAATATCAGCAAGTCATAGTCGCTGTCAGGACGAGCATCGCCACGTGCACGGGAACCGTAAAGCCACAGCGAAGCGTCATTGGGCAGAATCTTATGCCCAAGCTCTGTTATGCGTTCTATGACCTGCGATTGTTTCATTGTTTTATTGTCTCTATTTTTTTTATTTTATTTATAATTATTTAACATTCTTTAACCATCTATATCACCCACATTTTCCCCTAAAAGCAGGGAAAATCTGCAAAATCAATGCCTCTTTGCATATCAGCACACAACTTCACCCTCAAGGGCAAGGCTTACTTAATCAAATAGTATTAAATCAGTTACGCGACTATCGGCTCCCGCCGGCGCTGTAGTTTCACAGTATTCAGTAGAGATTGCAAATATACAAAAAGTATTTGAAATAGAAAAATATTTTTTCACCCCCGACCCTCCCTTTAAGTCCAACTCCCCGTTCTCCGTTTTCCATTCTCCGTTCTCCATTTTCCGTTCAAAATGCTCCCCGCGAGCACACGGCTCTTTCCGTTCTCCGTTTACCTCCCCTCTCGGAGAGGGGTGCCGAAGGCGGGGTGTGTCGCACTCCAAGAAACCTGACATTTTGTCATACACTAAAATTTTTGCTATAGTTTTTTAAAATTCTAATTTCATTTTTCAATAGTCGATTTTGACAAAAATATGACTAGAATGAGAGTAAAATATGATAAGAATATGGTATATGAGAATCAGCTAGTTGCAAAAAGGCGTTATTTTGGCCTTTTTGAGGTCGTTTTTCGACTATTTTGAGTATGACATTTTGTCAGTTTTTTGTTTTCTGAAAGTGTAAAACAAAAAAAAGGCGGCGGGCAAGGTGATGCCTTGACCGCCGCCGGCTATGGATTAGCGTTAAGTGGCTTATTTATAACGCTCTTTGTATTTGTCGACCTGTACTTTCATCGTATCGACACAATCCGACACAGCCTCCTCAAAACTATTGGCCTGTTTGCTGTTGAAAAGAGTCTGTCCGGGCAGAGTCAACGAGATCTCTGCTATCTTGTTATTGTCACTTTCAGGTTTGTCTACTTTAAGAAACACCTCACACTTGGTGGCGTTGTCCACCAGACGCTCCAGTTTTCCGACTTTGTCGCTAACAAATTTCTCCAGTTTCGGATCCGCTTTGAATTTCACGGAATTGATTGTAATGTTCATAATTACCTCCTTTATTTTTAGTTTAGGGTTTTTAAGGTTAAAAAGGTTTTAAGGGTTTGAAGGGTTAAAAAGGTTAAAAATTTTAATTTTCAGTTCTCCGTTTCCCTCCCCTCTCGGAGAGGGGTGCCTGTAAGGGCGGGGTGTGTTGCATTCTCAGTTTTCCGTTCTCAGTTCTCCGTTTTTAAGTTCTCTCGGATGGGTATGTTTGTAGGTCTCCTTGAGGCGCTGCCGCGACACGTGGGTGTAGACTTCGGTGGCGCTGAGGTCGCTATGTCCCAGAAGTTCCTTTATGGCGTTGATGTCGGCGCCCTCGTTGAGCAAATGGGTGGCGAAGCTGTGACGGAATATGTGTGGACTTATCCTGTCGGCTTTTGAAAGCGGACCCATATACTGCTTGACAATCTTGTCGAGGTTATAGTGGGTCAGCGGCCTGCCATCATCTCGTACGAAAAAGGACTCTGTGGTTATACCCATCTCTCTCTTTAACGAAAAATAACATTTTATAGTATGCAAAAGTTCATTTTCTATAGGAATTATTCTCTCCTTGTCGCGTTTACCCAAGACTTTCAACGTTTTAGCATTAAAGTCGACGGAATTTTCCTTGAGTCCCAGCAGCTCTGCGCTGCGCATCCCGGTCTCGTAGAGCATCTGCAGCACCAGCTGGTCGCGAGAACCATTAAAATCGTCGCTGAAATTAGCTGAATCGTAAATGTTTGACGTTTCCGCCTCGGTGAAGAAAATAGGGAGCCGCTTGGGTGTTTTAGGGCTTGTGACTTTGAGCATTATGTCGGAATCGACCCAGTTTTGGCGACGCAGGAATTTGAAGAATGAGCGGAGCACGGCGAGGATGGTCTTGATGGAGGTAGGGTTGTAGCCTTCGTCGGCTAGCTGCATCTGCCATTCGCGGATTTCGAGGTGCGTGATGTCCGCGGTGTCGTCGATCTGGAACTTTTCGGCGAGGAATCTTGCGAAATGGGCAAGGTGACCCGCATACTCATTGACCGTGAGTTTTGAATATCGACGTTCCGAACTGATATACTGCACAAAAGCGTCTATGGCGGCATTAATGTTCATTATCCTATTACGAATGTAACGTATTAATAACGCATAGCGCTCTAAAGTATTGTCTCTTATCCGCCGAAAAGTTTCAATGTAGATTCAACCACCAAGTACGACACACCCCGCCCTTTGAATTTGTTCTCCGCTTCGCTATCGGGACAGCCACTGGTAGTCCCTTCACCCCTCTCCAAGAGGGGAGGGCAAAAGTGTGTCGCATCAAAAAAGTTTCAACTAAGAACGTCCGAAATTTGTTATTTTCGAGACCAAAAAATGGAAAAAACAGCTTTTCGGCAGCCGTAATTGTCTGAAAAAAATATGTTAATTCAATTTTAAGCAAAAGTACAAATATTTGATTGTATGATATTTGTGAATAGCAAAATGTTAAAAAATATTAAAAGTCGAGTTGGCGAAGGAAAAACATTTTGTCAGTTTGGATTTTTGTGCGACTTTTGCACTCCGTTTCGAAAGAAAAAAGGACGAAAAAAATAAAGAATGCGACACTCCCCGCCCTTACGGGCACCCCTCTCCAAGAGAGGAGGGAAACGTAGAATGAATATTTTTAGCCCTTAAAACCTTTCAAACCCTTCAAAACTTTATAAACATTAAAAACAGAAATAAGATGTCAAAGATTTGTGAAATTACAGGAAAACACGTGATTACCGGAAACAACGTTTCTCACTCGCGCATTCATACCAAAAGAAAATTCGCTCCGAACCTGCAGACCAAGAAATTCTACATCCCCGAAGAGGATATGTGGGTTACTATGAAGGTCTCGGCCAAGGGTATGCGCATCATCAACAAGAAAGGTGTCCTCGCCGCTATGAAGGACGCTGCCGCTGAAGGACATTTCCAGTTCTAAGTAAAGGTTATAGGTTAAAGTTTAAAGGTTAAAGAATCTTTAAAACCCACCCCTTAACAATTATCAAAACTGGTTGTCAATAAATCAATTTATTTATTAACCCTTAACTAAGAAAGAGGTATTTAAAATGATCGTAGTTCCTATCAAAGAAGGTGACAACATCGAACGTGCTCTGAAAAAACTGAAGAGAAAATTTGAGAAAACCGGCGTGGTGAAAGAGCTCCGCGAGCGTCAGAAATTCACCAAACCGTCTGTCATCAACCGCGAACGCAGGCTTAAAGCCATCTACGTCCAGCATCTGCGTCAACAGCAGCTCGACAACTAAGAGGCCGAAGCACTACGCATCAAAACAGAAAGAGGATTTCTCGAAAAGGGAATCCTTTTTTTTGTGTCTGTTTATTCCCGACTTCACATAGCACCCAACGCGAGCCATTGTCGCTCAACCCCTTAAACTTTTTTATTTTCTAACTTGTTGCAAAATCAAAAAAAAGTGTATCTTTGCATTCCAATTTACGGATTAATTTATAGGTTTTATAACATCAACATTATGGTAGGAGTAAACAAAGTAATACTTATTGGAAATCTGGGCAAGAACCCCGAAATCATCACTTTCCCTAAAGAAGGATTTCGCGAAGACGGTATGACACCTGTGGTGCGCAAAGCCACCTTCCCTCTGGCAACAACTGAATACCGAAAGAATAAAGACGGCGAACGTATCGAACAAACCGACTGGCACACAGTGGTATGCTGGCGCGGATTGGCCGATATAGCCGAAAAACTGCTCCGCAAAGGAACGCAGGTTTACATCGAAGGCAAACTGCAAAACCGCAGCTGGGAGGACCGCGAAGGCAACAAACACTACGCTACGGAAGTTGTGGCTGAGAATTTCACCGTGCTCGGCAACCGCGCACGCAACGAGGAACAGCAGACAGCCGCCGACCCTTACGCTAACATCCTTAACGCCGACACCGAACCAATCGACGGACTCCCGTTCTAAAATTTGAATTATGAAAATAAATAAAGGCTGCCAATCGGCAGCCTTTATTATTATTGACTAGGAAATTTACACCAGCTCCTTACCTTCATATCCGGGCTTTCCGAGCAGGATAAACATATTCTTCTTGTACGCCTCAACGCCAGGCTGGTCGAACGGATTGACTCCAAGCGTGTAACCGCTGATGCCGCAGGCGAATTCAAAGAAATATATCAGCTGGCCAAGCACATATTCGTCAATCTTAGGCACACCGATCTTCAGCACAGGAACTCCGCCACCCTTGTGGGCAATCATCGTGCCCAGCTCGGCGTTGTGGTTGATTTCGTTGAGCGACTTGCCAAGCAGATAGTTGATGCCATCAAGGTTTTGCTCGTCGCTCGGGATGCTGACGCTGGCGGCAGGCTTGTCGACGCTGATGAATGTCTCGAACATCAGACGCTCGCCATCCTGAACATACTGACCCATCGAGTGGAGGTCGGTTGTGAAACTCAGGCTATGGGGCAGGATACCTTTGTGTTCCTTGCCTTCGCTTTCGCCATAAAGCTGTTTCCACCACTCGCTGATATACTTGAGGTTAGGCAGGAAATTGACCAGCATCTCGACCTTTTTGCCTTTGCGGTAGAGGATGTTGCGAATGGCAGCATAGAAAAGCGCCGGATTCTCGGTGAGATTGTCGTTGGCGATGCAGAGCTGGCGCATATCGCGCGCTCCCTGCAAAAGGGCATCGATATCATAGCCAGCCATAGCGATAGGCAGAAGGCCCACAGGGGTAAGCACCGAGAAACGGCCGCCCACATTGTCGGGAATGACATACATTGGGTAGCGCTCCTGGACAGCGATGTCGTGCAAGGCTCCGCGACGGGCATCGGTGATGGCGATGATGCGTTTGGCGGCTTCGTCCTTGCCGTATTTAGCTTCGAGGTGGGCTTTGACAATTCTAAACGCAACAGCGGGTTCGGTGGTGGTACCAGACTTGGAGATAACAGCTACTGCGTAGTCGTTGCCGTCAAGCAGCGAAAGCAGCTGGTGGTAATAATCCTCGCTAAGGGTGTGGCCGGCATAGACAACATAAGGATGCGACGACGGCATAACAGCGGCAAACTCAGACTGCAACGCCTCGATCACGGCACGGGCGCCAAGATAGGAACCGCCGATGCCTATAACAACAAAAAGTTTGATCTTTGGTGCGAGACGGGCGACATCGTTCTTGATCGACGTTACTATCGCCGGGTCAAGTTCCTCGGGCAGGTTGACCCACCCCAGAAAATCGTTGCCCTTGCCATTGCCGGACAGCAACACACTCTTGGCAGCCAGCACCTCGCCGGACATCTGCTGCAACTCAGCGTCAGAAACAAACTGACGCAAATGCTCGGTATTGATATTAATCATATTCATCTTTTTTAATTTTAACACATTAATGAAGAAACAAATGAAAGTGCAAAATTACAAAAAAAAACTCACCCGACAAAATTTTTCTCTTTTTTCAATTTCCGAATTGAGTTAGTGTTGGGATAGCGATGGGATAGTTTTTTTTGCCTTCGATGAAAGAATTTTTTGAGGCATCTTCGTTTTTTATTCACAAAAAAATGATACAAAATTGAATTTTTTTCAAAAAAAATGAAACAAAACACTGGCTCATAACGTATATATGGCAAAAAATAATTGAAAATTTTTGAAAAAACGATTGTTGATAAGTTTTTAAATACCATTCTAATTATAACTGAATAACAGCAATTTAAGTAGCAATAGAAACAATAATAATCCACCACAATCGTCGCGAAACCTTAAAAAAACTTAATACAGAGAAAAAAAACTTTAGCAATATTAAAAAAAGTAGTATTTTTGCAAAGTTATTTATGTGTAATAATAATTCAAAAAATTATAAAAGTATGTTGAAAAAACTATTTACAATTGGAATGTTTGCAAGCCTTATGTTTCTTGCTTGCAACGTTAACGCCCAAGAAAAAGAGTACAAGCTGGTTTATCCCCAGTATGGTTTCTGGAGCAACTGGTCCATCGGCGGTTCTGTACTGTACAGCTGGGAGTACGAACACGGCGGAATTCTTGACTGGCGCGATGGTAGCAACATCGGTGCAAGTCTGTTCTTCGAGAAAGAGCTGAGCCACATTTGGGCAATGCGTCTTGTCGCCCAGACTCCTGGTCTCTATCACGGCTGGGGCGATGACGCTCTTCCTGTTGGAGCATACAACAGAGACGGCATCCGCGGTTACGACCGTTATGGCAAAGCTGGTGTTGACTTCAAGATGAGTTTCACCGGTCTGCGCAAGGGTTATGATCCCGACAGAAGAGGCAACCTCTACCTGTTTGCCGGTGTCGGTGCTACTTTCAGCCGCGATGACGTTCCTCTGGGTTTCGTTGGTATGTATTTCCAGGGTGGTCTCGGTTGGAGCTACAAAGTATGCGACAAATCGACCATCTTCATCGAGCTCTCTGACGACGTTGCTGCCGATATCGCCAACCCCATCCACCAGTGGCACGATATGACCGGTATGCTCTCTTTTGGCTGGATGTACAACTTCGGTCCTACTCAGGAAGACCTCGACCTCATCGCTCAGCGCGCTATGCTGACCCAGGAGAACTTCGACAAGATGAGCAACGAAATCGACGGTCTGCGTAACGACCTCCGCGACGCTAAGACCCGCGAGGCTAAGCTGATCAACCGCATCAACGAACTCGAAGCTAACCAGAACGAGACCAACACCAGAGTTGTTAGAGCTGCTGCAGCTGCTGACAATGGTGTTGCCGACAGCCTCCGCAAAATCATCGAAGGCTACGAGACCAACAAGCACAACTTCTACGCTCTGCCGTTCTCAATTCTCTATGACGTAGACCAGTACACCGTTTCTGAGGATCAGATGAACAAGATCAACGCTATCGCAAAAGTTATGAAAGATAACGAAGATGTTAACTTCGAAATCGTTGGCTACTGCGACTACAGCGGCTCCGACGCTTACAACCAGAAGCTGTCTGAGAAACGTGCTGAGTACGTGAAGAAACTCCTTGTGAAACGTGGTGTTGCTGAGGATCGCCTCACTACCGACGGCAAGGGTAAATCGATGAGCTTTGGTGACATCAAGAACGCCATCAACCGTCGCGTCTCCTTCTACCGCACGAACAAATAAGAGATTATTCTCTACAATATAAAAAAGCCCGCAAATCTGCGGGCTTTTTTATTTATCATTGTATAACTAAATATTGTCAGCGGAACTACATAGACAACACCTTAAATTCAACCCTACGGTTGCGCGCCCTACCCTCTTCTGTTGCATTTGTATCTATCGGCATAGTCTTGCCAAAACCTTTAAAATGAAGACGCTTAGGGTCGACACCCTTCGAAATAAGATAATCAACAACGGCCTTTGCTCTGTTCTCAGACAACCTTTGATTATAATCGATAGAACCGTGTCCGTCCGTGTGACCTCGCACCTCTATCTTCATAGAAGGGTGTGATTTAAGTATTGCCAACAGATTTTGAAGCTCATTATATGATTGTTGTAACAATGTAGCCTTGTCGTAATCAAAGAATATGTTTTGCAGCACAAAGGTGGCTCCTACAGCAAAAGTATCAGATGCGGGTTCTACCTGTTTAATATTCTCTGTAACATTTATGGTATCAACGATTTTCGGTTCGTTGCATCCCAAACACACAACCGATACATCATCTATATAATAATAGGCACCCGGCAGCAGGTAAGTCAATGAATCCAAATCAACTACATTAGACTGTGAAGCAGGAAAGAAATTTCCTATGGTCATAAATTTCTCACCTCCTTTTGCAGTAAAAACACCGCTGACTTGCATCCATTTTTTTGTATCTGTTAAAACACGGTCGTAATCGTTAACCACTTGAGGTTCAAAATAGGACGAAACGGTTTGTGAAACACCTTGGGTAAGATGTCTTATTTCCTTGTTCATCAACACGCTTCGAACAGTATCTCCCACTCTTTCATCAGTAAACAAAGCCCCTATTGTAGCTACTGCTCCCGAAGAGTATTCTGAAAGACTGACATAAAACGACACCCTATACATCTCGCCAGCACGCAGAGGCTCAACCAACTGTGTCTGTAGATACTCCCTATAATCTGTCTTTGAACAATATATCCCGCAAAATCCATTTCCGAAATGAGCATCCTGTATTCCCAGTTTGTTTTTGGGCACTCCACAATCACGCGAACCACATACATTATAATAGTCGGCCGAACCAGCAGTAGGCTGATACCAGGCATCTACTATTGTCAATGTGCCCAAAGCATCTATTTTTCGAGGACACTCACGAAATTCTTCAAACGATGGGTTATATACTAGATTTGGCGATAGTTTCGACTTTGATTGTGCATTAACAGAAAAGCCGTAACACAACGCAACTGCCAATAGTACCCAACGTATTTTCATATCATTAACTATTCATTTTCATTATTCTGCTTTACGCAGGTGTGCATCAGACTGTCCCACAGCAAACGAGATGTCCGCTCCCAAGAAAACAACTCCCTCTGCCGTCTTCCTCGTTCAATCAAAACATTTCTTAATTCTTCATCTTCAACAATATCCAGCATTGCTTTAGCTATTTCATTCACCGATAATGGATTGACCAATATGGCTGCATCGCCCGCAACTTCTGGCATTGATGTAACATTTGAGGTTATTACAGCCGTTTCCGCATAGAATGCTTCAAGAATAGGAATTCCAAAACCTTCGAATAAAGAGGCATAGACCAATGCCGTTGAAGCGCTCATCAAACGTGCCAAAACATCTGATTCTATGTGACCTATGAAAACAACTTCCGACTTGTGATGCATATTGTCATACGCCTCGGCCAACTCTTCCTGCCACCAATAACGGCTTCCAACTACGACCAGACGCATATCATCATCAGGCCTGTCGCATTTATATTTTTCAAAAGCCAAAAGGATGTTTGTCAAATTCTTGCGACGGGATATAGTGCCAACATAAATATAATATGGTTTACCTCCTGCAAACTCTTTTCGCGTCAAAACCTTCTCGTCCTCGGAGGATGGATGGTAAAAACTGTGGGCACCATCATATACAACATCAATCTTCTTGGAATCAATATTGTATGTGTCTATAATATCTTGTTTGGAGAATTCAGAAACAGTTGCAATTCGGGTCGCATTTCTAGCAAATCTGGGGAAAAAATGCGTCATATACCGCTGGTGAGATGGACGCAAATAATCGGTTGCATGCTCAAAATTGAGATCGTGAATAACTGTCAAAGTAGGCACTGGGGTGCGCAGCGACATCCATCCGTCAGGAGAAAGGAAAACATCAATTTTATATCGCCGCAAAGCCCTTGTTACACTCCATTCAAAAAACATATACCACAACAACGGATGACGAGCCTGTGGTATCAAGACAACCGGAGTTACATTCGATGCATATATAAACTGACTGTCTGGCTTCCTGTCAAAGAAGAAGAAGAAGTCGTGCTCTGGATGAGCACATACGATACGTTTTAACGTCTCAGCTGTAAACCAGCCGATACCGTCCAACCTATGAGGAAGCAACAAACGTGTATTGACAGCTATTCGCATTTCTTAATCTTGTTTTGGCATAGGTTTTTTCAAAACCACCGCTTCAATCACTCTCGGGAAATATTCTTTCTCCAGTAAATGTATCTTCGCTGCAATATCGTCAGCCGAATCTGTCGGTAAAACAGAACAACGTGCTTGGAATAAAGTAGTTCCACAATCGTAACGATGATCTACGATATGGATAGTTATTCCTGTCTCCGTCTCATGATTGGCGACCACAGCCTCGTGGACATTGTGGCCATACATTCCTTTACCGCCATATTTTGGCAACAAGGCTGGATGAATGTTAATCACACGATTGGGAAATGCTTTCAAAATATTTTCCGGAACCAGCAAAAGAAATCCTGCCAATATCACATAATCAATCTTGCGCTCGCGAAGGAAAGAGAGGACATCATCCGATTCCATAAAACTGCGTTTGTTGTAATAACGAGCCTCTATTCCTAACTTTTCAGCACGAGTGGCAACGTATGCATCACGCTTATTATAAATAATTACATTTACATTAACGTCTGGATTACCAGAGAAATATTCGGCAATCTGTTGAGCATTAGTGCCGTTACCTGAGGCTAGAATTGCCAACTGAATCTGTTTTGGCATACTTTATTAGTCTTTTTTGTTACATTTTTGCATCGTGAAAATACATTGTTTTTTCACAAAAAGAAAGTGCAAATTTATGAAAAAATAATGGATTATTACTAAAAAAACAGCTATTTTTTACTAACTACTGATTTATAAATAATTATCAGTATGGATATTTTATATATATTTGATATTCAAGCAAATTTTTATGCCTTAAAAGTACAAATTTCAACAAAAAAATTACCATTTATATAACATTGTATCACAAATTGTTAATATATTTAACACTATAAAAGGGCCGAAAAATTTCGTCTATATGGTTTTTTTTTCGTTTCTTTGCAAAATGTTTAATTCAAAAAAATAGAAAAATGTCTGAAATTGCAACTAAAGTAAAAGCTATCATCGTTGATAAGCTTGGTGTCGATGAAAAAGATGTTACTCCAGAAGCTAGTTTCACAAATGATCTCGGAGCAGATTCGCTCGATACCGTTGAGTTAATTATGGAACTTGAGAAAGAGTTCGACATTCAGATTCCCGAAGCTGAAGCTGAGAAGATTGCCACCGT
>DBXH01000051.1:25596-61064 GCA_002309335.1 Bacteroidales bacterium UBA1217
AGAGAGTAGTTGTTACAGGTCTGGGATCACTTACCCCGATAGGTAACGATGTCTCCACGATGTGGAGTTCAATGCTTGCCGGAGTAAGTGGTGCCAGCCTAATTACTCGCTTTGATCCGACCAATTTCAAGTGCAAAATTGCATGCGAAGTCAAAGGGTACGACCCCTTAAATCATTTTGACAGAAAAGAATATAAAAAGCTTGACCTTTTCTCTCAATATGGTATAGTGGCTTCAGAAGAAGCTATAATAGATTCCGAACTAAAAGACGAAAACATAGATAAATCCAGAGTCGGTGTCATTTGGGGCAGCGGCAATGGCGGTGTTCAGTCATTTCAAGACGAACTTTACGTTTTTGACCAAAACAGAAATATCCCACGCTTTAGTCCGTTTTTCTGCACACGTATGATTTCCAACATCTGTGCGGGATTGATTTCTATCAAGCATGGTTTTTGCGGACCCAACTATTGCACTGTGGCGGCTTGCGCCTCTTCTGCTATTGCAATTAGTGATGCTTTCAATCTGATTCGGCTTGGTAAAGCCGATGTTATTATCGCCGGCGGCTCTGAAGCCGCCGTTGTAGAATGCAGCATTGGAGGTTTCAGCTCAATGCAAGCACTATCGTGCCGAAATGACGACCCCACAACTGCCTCACGCCCATTCGACAAAGACCGCGATGGATTTGTTCTGGCAGAAGGCGCCGGAGCACTTGTTCTAGAAGAATTGGAACACGCGAAAAGGCGTGGCGCAAAGATTTATGCCGAACTTACAGGATGCGGCCTGTCGGCCGATGCTTACCATATCACCGCATCACATCCGGAAGGGCAAGGTGCCTATGAGGCTATGAGACTTGCTGTGGAGGAATCTGGTATGAGTCTCAAAGACGTCGACCACATCAACACTCACGGAACGTCGACACCTATAGGCGACATTTCGGAACCTAAGGCTATATCCCGACTGTTTGGTGAACACGCAAAAAACATTAACCTCAACTCTACCAAGTCTATGACCGGTCACCTTCTAGGCGCCGCTGGCAGTGTCGAGGCCATTGCGACTATTCTCGCAATAAAAAATGGTATTATACCTCCAACAATAAACCATTTCACTGACGACCCAAATATTGAGCCCCTCAATTTCACATTTAACAAAGCAGTGAAACGAGACATCCGCTTTGCATTGAGCAATGCATTCGGCTTTGGCGGTCATAATGTTTGTTTGGCTTTCCGAAAATTCGATTAAATCATATACATTAACAATGATATGGTTCAAACGACATAAAGAAAACAAGGAATTCTACAGTTTTTTTAAGAATATTCTGGGTTTTACTCCACGCCGAACAAAGATTTATCAAGTAGCCTTTATCCACAAATCTAAATCAATCGAGACTCTCCAGGGTCGACGTATTAACAACGAACGTCTGGAGTATCTTGGCGACGCTGTCTTAAGCGCTATTGTAGCTGAATATCTCTATAAAAAGTACCCATATAAAGGAGAGGGTTTTTTAACTGAATTGCGCTCTAAAATCGTGAGCCGCAACAACCTGAACAAACTTGCACAGAAAATAGGCCTGTCTCAACTAATTCAATACAACAAAGAGCAACAGGGCGTCTTTAAATCTATTGACGGTGACGCTTTTGAAGCACTGGTTGGTGCTATTTACCTTGAAAAAGGATTTAATTTCACTCGCAAAGTTATTGCAAATCGCGTAATCAACACCCATTTGGACATTGATGCTTTATCGAATCAGGATTGGAACTTTAAGAGCAAACTGATTGATTGGGGACAAAAAAACAAATGCAAAGTCTCTTTTGAAGTAATCAACATCTTGTATCAGGGCAAGAAAAATGCCAGCCGACGCGAATACGAAGTTCAAACATTGATTAACGGCGAACCTGCAGAGAAAGCAATTGAGTTTTCAATTAAAGCGGCCGAGCAGCTCTCAGCAGAAAAAACATACAAGAAATTGCTTGAAAAAGGCATAATATCAAAACAAGACTGACTCATTGTTGTCAGAAACGCCACCGCAACTGCGCCTTGATTTCCTGTTTTTTACCACCCTCTGTTTTTTCATATCCTGAACCCATTGACTCTTGATCCGGATAGAACGCCATTGCATATTTTAAAGCAATCGACAACTGTGAATTCAGTTCATATCTGAATATAAAATAATTCCGCAACCCTCTTCCATTAAACATAGGAACGTTGTATTCGTAAAGCATATCACTTTCATAGGAATAGATTCTGGCATCATAATCAGAAATATCAAACAACGATAGTCGCAAACCCAGGACCAGCGGACTTCCACCGATTTTTGCCTTGTAATCAACCTCTTGAAACACTAGGAATCCCCGTTCAGATGAGTGGTCTTCACAATCAAACCAAGAAAATGCCAATCGCGACACAAAACGCCACTTCGACGACATATTGTAGTCTAACGTTAACTGCATTTGTTGCCGTCTGATCGTCTCCACATAATACATTTGTCCATCGCTGTTTCGCTGCGATAGTATATATCTATACTGACCGCTCAACATCGTCTTAGACGTTATTTCTTTAAACAGTTTTATACGGTAATCAGCACCCGATGACGGACTATATATGCGGTATCGCAAATATGGATAATGAAAATGATTAGCAAATATCTGCATATTTATATAATATGGCAAGCGTGTATTAAAAATCATCATTACACCGCTTTCATTGCCGGCAGACGAACTCCGCCCTATCATATTGGCATATAAATTCTGATATGTCGGTGATCCATAACGATATGCAAGTGAGAAACTATTGTTACCACCAATCTGCATATTCATTCCCGCAATTGTTGCTAATGGCGCCCATCCAGATTCAATACGCAGTTGATTTATTGTATCATTATTTGACATCGCTACCTCTCCAAACAGTTGTACCTTACCGATATTATAGGTAACGTCGAAACCGTAATTAAGATTCTTTTTCCCTCTGAAAGCAAAGACATTATACGCATTGTCTGCCGGCAAAATGGCATTCGCCAACAACGTGGAATATATTGTTCCTCCAACGACAAGGTTCTTGTTCCGATATTGCAGATGTCCTCCAAATAGTTGCTCGTTCAACTGGTTTTTCTTCTCTTTTTCATTCTCCGTACGGTGAAGCCCCGACTGGTATAGGCTTTGATAAATCCTTTCTTCATCGTTGTTGCCACTCGTTGCTGACAACGTAGCGTCTCTGTCTACATTCGAATAAAACAACGTCATCTCAAGGGTTTGTCTTCTGCTTGTAGGGAGCAGCGAAACTGTCGTCGCGACTCCCCTCAAATAGCCATATTCGCTAAAAGCACTTGCCGTCTTGATTCCCGCCCCGTACCTTCGCAACGACATATTGCTTGAAATCCACGGCGCAAAACCACTCCATAGAGTGACTCCCTGTCCGAATTGTAACTGATATTTTCCTACAACGGCACGTTTTACAACGCCGAAGTCTTTCAGCATCAAATGATAACCATAATTGTCAAAACCGTATTGGTTCCTTCCGTTAGCTCGCTCAAAAGCAAACGCTTCGCCGGCATCTTTCTCGCCCGACAACTGAAAATTAATTCGGTCAGAGTATTTGTAATTGTATCTGAAATAGATGCGGAATGGCGAGCCCGCATAAATATCCTCCGCATAGCCTCTGCTTTTCGGAAAGGAACGCTTCGTTCCCATCATCAAACCATTACGGCCGTTCTTCAGCATCTGTCCTAGCGAAAGTCGCTTGTTTTCGACAGGCGACACTGTGACAAAACGTTGTAATTGCCGAACTGTCACAGAATCAAAACCATTAACCAGATACAATTCCGCCAACGAGACCATCTGCCCGTTTTGAGCAATATACGCCCGCAATGAAGCTCGTTGAAAATCCGAAATAAACAATAGTTCTTCCAACGCATCGGAGTTGGTATCATTCAAATTAATTGGATTCTCAACAAATCCCTGCAGCAACTCCAAATAATCGTCAGGTATCGACTCGCTTTCGTTCTGCTCCGCCCATTGCTCAACAATATCCTGCCACACAGCATCGTCATCCGACTGCGCATACGTCCTCGTCGCACAAACAACTAAAATAATAAACATCAGGAAACCACGGCGCAACATAGGCTCAGAATTTGTAGTTTAGCGACATCTGGGGCGTAAACCCCAACACATTGTGGAACTCAGCTGCAATATCAACGCCGAAATGATCTTTCCTCAATCCAAAACCAAAAGTATATATAACAGGCTGTGTATTAATTCCCACACGAAAGGCATAATCCTCCACAAAAATATACTCAAGTCCAAAACGTAAAGTGGCCAACTGATACAGATTCTTCTCCACCTCGGCCACAGCTAGCAGATCCTCCATTATTTTATAAGAAAAGCCCAGATTAAACAGCGCAGGAACGCGCAACGATCGTTCGTCGTCCGAAACCACCGCAACTGGATTAAAGGCTCTGAAACCGACCAAAAAAGCCTCAGTAGGGGCATATTGCAAGGCCAGCGAAAACGTAACTCTGTTCAGCGGCTCATAATAAGGATCCGAGGTGCCTGAATGCAGATAATGGAACGAAACCCCCATTGATATACTCTCACCTAGAGAAATACCGTATGACAAACTGGCACATTGCTCGTTATAGTCACTATTGCCGAAATGAACCAACGTTACCGCACCCGAGCCAAAGCCAACAGGAGTAGCAGCTCCCAGCGAGAAATACCCCATACCTTTGGCCATAAAAGACTGTCTGAAACCCGTAGCGACAACAGAACCGTCCAAATGCGCTAGAGCGGCAATGTTATACATCGCCGACTCCCGGTCGTCAAGTGCCGTTACCGCATCACCCATCCCGGCTCCCCTGCCATTCATCGCCGGAAAATCGAACTGTGCAAAAAGTGGCGTCGCAAACAGCAACGCCACCATATATATCATTATCTTGCGTGGCATACTCTCGTCAACCACTAAGAAAAACGACAATTATTACTTGGATGAAATGCCACCCTGCCTGAACGCGGTGTTAAAAATGGTTTGAGTAACTGCCCAACGACGGCTGGTGATGGCGCCCGTCAGCGAAACTCTGGGGAAATAATATTCAAGGTCGTTCAGATGAGCAAGGTTCATATTGTCGATATCAGCGCTGAGCTCATTGACCTTGCTCTGAGTAACATACCAAGCAGAAGCATTGTTGACGGTAGCTTCAATAAGATGTCCGACCGTAGGATACTGAGTCACAACCAAGCTGCCATCAAAAGTAATATACCAGCAACTGTCGTTCTCTGCTATGAGGATCATATTGCCGCCATCAGGGTTGGCAAGAACGTTGACCAGAGTGTCAAAATTGAGGTTGTGCAGCATTTCTATTGTCAAAATGGTGTCAAACTCATAAGTGCCCGCCAACGTATCATTGATACGGTAATACATGAACGGGAAAGCCAATTCAATGTTGGCATCATTCAGATTGACATTGGCACTGATAGATACTGTTGAATAGCCTTCAACCAAATTAGAGTCAAAATCCGACAAATCAAATGCATCGGCAATGCTCGACTTAAAATTCATAGAGTCCGTCACAATGCCGTCCGTTCCGTTATGAGTGATTTCTATTGCGGCATTACCTACAAGTGCATCGGAGGTAAGATCGTCAAAATCAATACTCATTTCCTCGCATGAAGTAAACGCAAACATTGCGAGAAGGATGAAACTAAAAAAAAAGGTACTTTTCTTCATAATGGGATTTTATTTGTTAATTAATATTTTCTATAACGCGGAATTAAATATTTTGTTTCATCTGAACCAAAAAATTTTTCAACTCTGTCAAAGTTTCAACAATCTGAAGATTCTTGTCAGGCGATTTGTCACTCTTAAGTTGCTGACGCACACCTTCCAACGTCAACCCACATTCTTTTGTCAGATAATAAATCCTGCGCAGCAGCTCTATATCCTGCTGAGTGTAACTTCTGGTGCCGCGTTTGTTTTTCGACGGACGCAACTCCTTGAACTCACTTTCCCAAAAACGGAGCATAGAAGTGTTCACTCCCAACATCTCCGCCACTTCTCCGATACTGTAATACAATTTGCCTTCTGTCATAACTTTATTTTTTTATTGAACATTCTTTCATCATCAAAAAACGCCTCCTCTCTCACCCTCGCCGCTATCTCGGTTCTAGGTCAATTCTGGGTTTACGCATAATTAATGCATCTCTCGTCCTACAAAACTTAATAAACATAATACCCTTGATTCGACTGATAGTTCTCCCGCTTCTCATACTTCACATCCTGCAGCGAACCCGCCTTTATGTTAATCGTGAAATTCCAACTCTTATAATATCCAAACGGCACCCAGTTGAAACGCATCTCCCAACAATGAAGGTCGCGATAAATATCTATACTGGTATACGACACACCCTTGTTGGTGAAATCGTATCCCGTCGAGAAATTAAATCTCCAATTCTCTGTCAATGAGAAATTCCCCGACACCGATACCGAATGCGTCACATCTCTCTTTATATTGAACCGCGCAGCGTCGTAAGCGCTTACATAACTTAGTGTATAATTCAACGAAATATTCCAAGGCACCGAGAAATCCGCATAATTACCCATCATCAACGCAGGGCTGTAGTTATACGGCGTCTGCATTATTGGTGCCACCATCTCGCCCTTCCCCTTCGGAGCATCCTTCTTGAATGTATTGTTGTTCAAGCTCAGCGAGAACTGCGTGCTCCACGTTGACTGTTTCTTTAGGAAAAGCTTCTTCTGAGTGTTCCACAAATAGACATTATGTTTATTGCCCAGCGTATCTATCTCGTATGGGGAGAATGAACCCGAATAGTTCACCACCAGCATCTTGAACAGCGTGGTTCTTCCCGATACATTCAAATCCGACCAATTAAGCGAATCGCGCGCAATATCATAGTTCATCGACAGCGTCAAGCCCTCAATAAGCATCACTTTCTTCAATTCGTCAGTCGTATCGCGGAAAGGTTTTATCTTGGCTTCCAGATTATTGCCTATCGAGAAACCTATCTGACCCGATCTCCCGTCGGCCGGACCTCCATACAAACTCTGCTCAAAGATAGAGTATCTGTGCACATAACCTGTGGTGTCTGTATACGATTTCCAATAACCAAAACGCTCGCTGCCAAAATCTGGACGATAGTTGAACGAAACACTCGGATTCACCACGTGCCGCAACGCCTTGAGAGGGCCATACTTAAAATTGAACATACCATAGATGCGTGTTGATAGCGAAGAGTTGAACGACACATCTCTGTTTGCCTTGAAACCTCTAATGGTATCAATCTTCAACACTCCATTCGTGTCCAAGTTCTTCTCAATAGTCGACCAATGCCAACGCTCGTTGTACGACACCGAATTCGTCCAATTGAAATATTTGAGCACTTTCAGCGTACTCTGAATCGGCAACCGGTGGCTGATGCCATATTGCATCTGGTTCAATACGCTCTTTTTCAGGATATTAGTATCCTGCGCATTAAGGTTATTGGCTCCTTCAAGGACATACGACATCGAGATGTTCTCATACCACCGGTAAGCTCCAGAAGGAGCCTTGCGGCGGAACGGATAGAACGTATTGCTGCTCAACGACATCGACGGCAGCTGGATATTCATCAAACCCGTCTGGATATTATACGACTCTCGAGCCGAAAGCGCCAAATTGAACCACGACCCTAGCGATGTGGTATAACTCACGCTGGACGTCGTTGTACTATTGAAATAATCATTTGAATTCGTTGTATTTCTGTTATAATTCCTACTGATAAGGTTCACGTTGGCCGAAAAGCGGCTGTTGGGATTGGCTTTGGCATCCTGATCGTGCCGCCAAGCGACCTTGAAATCGCCATACTTGTTGTATGTGTTTGTATCCCCGCGTATTCCCGTCTTTGTGATACCGTATCTAATATCAAAATTACCTTTGTATTTGTAGCGGCGGTAATAATTCGATTTCGCCTCTGCCGCCCAGCTGAGGTTTGTATATATCTCGCCTATCAGCGCCAAATCAATATAGTCATTGATCGCAAAATAATAACCACCGTCCTTAAGATAATAACCGCGACCATTCATCCAGCCATACGATGGCATCAATATACCTGACGTCCGGTCGTGAGCCAACGGAAAGAAAGCAAACGGCAACGCCAACGGAGTGGGTACATCCTCAATACTCACGTATGCAGGACCCGTGAAAATCTTGTCGTTGGCAATAAGTTTGGATTCCGAAAAATTGATGGCAAAATGCGGATGCGCATAATTGCAGGTAGTATACTGACCACTGCTCAGATACATCACCGAGTCGTTGATTTTCTTGATTTTATCCCCGTGAAGATATCCGTCACCCTCCTGCGTTATCACTCCATATATCACACCCTTCTCACTCTTGTAGTTATATGTCAGAGTGTCAGCGTTATACTCCGAATCTCCTTGTTTGAAAATAGGACGTCCCTGATACTTCCCGGCGCTGTCGACAACTCCACGCGCGTGAAGCTGCTGCTTGTCAAAATCCAACTCAACAGCATCGGCTTTCAGATTCATATTTTGGAATTCTATTTCGCCGTCGCGGTACAAAAATGCCTTTTTGTTATCCAAATCTATCGCCACCGAATCTGTCGCCTTATATGTGACAACCTCTTTCACCGCATCTTTCGAGATTGGAATCAAGCCATTTACTTGATTCGTACTATCAGAAACAACAGCAATAGAATCAGTAATATACGTTTTGTAATCAGCAGTATCTTGAGCATATAAATCAGTCACTCCCGAAAACATAAAAAGTAATGGAAGTAACCAAAGTTGAAAATTATATGATTTTCTGATACTCAATATTTAAAAAATTAGTATCTTTGCATTTTCAAAGTGCAAAGATAATACAATTTGTTCAATCTATAAAAACAAAAAATATTCATCTGTAAATGAAACGTTTATTTATACTTTTTATTGCATTGTTCATCGTTTCAGGCGTGACATATTCACAAAAAAGAGAGCCTGGAAAAGTGAAAACTCTGGTTATTGACCCTGGTCACGGTGGCGATAAACCCGGTGCAATTGGCAAACAATGTCAAGAAAAAGAGCTTACTCTTTCTATCGCCAAAAAATTTGGCAAACTGGTCGAAGACAATTATCCGGATGTAAAAGTCATCTACACCCGCAAAACCGACGTAGATGTTGCTCTTTCTGAACGCGCTAATATCGCCAACCGCGCCAAAGCCGACTTGTTCATTTCCATCCATATCAACTCTCATCCAACCTCAGTTCCCGTAGGAATGGAGACTTACGTTATGGGTCTTTCGCGAAGCCGTGCCAATATGGAAGTCGCAAAGAAGGAAAACGCTGATATTCTTTTAGAAAAAGGGTACAAGGACAACAACGATTATAAAGGTTTTGACCCCAATTCACCCGAAAGCTACGTAATGTTCGCTATGTACCAGAATGCCTATATCAACAAGAGTCTCAACTTTGCACAATTCACACAGGATCAATACAAATCGGCCATCAAAACCACAAATCGCGGTGTTAAACAAGCTGAGTTTTTTGTTCTCTACAAAACTGCTATGCCCGCCGTACTTACTGAGGTAGGCTTTATCAGCAACCCCACCGAGGAGGCCTATATGATGTCCGACGAAGGACAAGCCACTATCGCTGTGTGTCTGCTCAACGCTTTTGCAAACTATAAGGCTCAGGAAGAAGCCACCGCCAAACCTAAGAAGTTGGAAATCGACCTTCCTGGTTACGGCAAAAACAAAGGCAAAAAGACAACTCCGCAAGTCGATGCCGTTGCCGATAGCACCGAGAACACTCAAACGCAACAAGAGGATGCAGTCGCAGAAACAACACCCGCAACACAGGAAGAGGATAAACCTCAGACAAATGTTGAATTCCCCGAGAAGAACGTACCTCCTTCAATAGCTCCATTCCGCCAGGAAGAACCCGAAATACAGACAGTTGTACGAAAAGACGAAGTTGTTGTTGATGGTGTCACCTATCGCGTTCAGTTCCTAACTAGCGAAAAGGCTCTCAACGAAGGAGCCAAGGAGTTCAAAGGCGTTACCGGATATCAAGAATACAAACAAGACGGTGTTTACAGATACACTATGGGCAACGAAAAAACTGTTTCCAAAGCCAAGTACCTTCAAAGCGAATTGCGCAAGAAAGGCTTTAAAGACGCATTCGTCATCGCATTCTACAATGGCAAACGCATTAGCCTGCAGGAAGCACGTGAACTTCAAGAACAAGAACAATAAAAAATATTGTACAACACCTCTCAAACTCAACATTGTGCTTGTAGTTAACAACATATCAAAACTATACGGACAACAAAGGGCGCTCGACAACGTCAGTTTCTCCATCAATACCGGAGAGATTGTCGGTCTGCTTGGCCCTAACGGTGCCGGCAAATCCACTCTGATGAAAATCATCACCTGCTTTATCCCGCCGTCAAATGGCGAAGTGACGGTTTGCGGTCACAGCATCTTTGACGAACCGCAGCAGGTATGTCGTTGTATCGGATATCTTCCCGAGCACAACCCTCTTTATACCGATATGTACATCCCTGAGTTTTTGCGTTTTACCGCTGATATCTATGGCTTGAAAGACAGCAAACAAAGGGTGGAAGAAATGATTGAGCTCACAGGCCTAACCCCTGAACTCGGCAAAAAAATCGGTGCGCTCTCCAAAGGCTTCCGCCAGCGCGTAGGACTGGCTCAAGCAATGATTCACGATCCAAAAGTGTTAATCCTCGACGAGCCGACTACAGGCCTCGACCCCAACCAGTTGGAAGAAATACGCAAGGTTATCCGCAATGCTGGAAAACACAAAATCATTCTCCTTTCTACTCACATTATGCAAGAAGTTGAAGCTATGTGTAACCGCGCAATAATCATAAATCACGGACAAATCGTTGCCGACAACAGCATCGAGGAGCTCAAAAACAGCGGCCACGACAGCATAGAACATATTTTCCAAAAACTTACCAAAAACTGAAACCGATATGACAAGACAGGAACTTATCAACGCAATACAGAAAAAACAATCTTTCCTCTGCGTGGGATTGGATTCTGATATCAATAAAATACCGCAGCATCTTCGTAATGAGGAGGATGCAATATTTCTTTTCAACAAGGCAATCATTGATGCTACCCTCCCCTATGCTGTGGCTTACAAACCTAATCTGGCTTTCTATGAGTCGGCTGGCATCAAGGGACTCATCCAACTCAAGAAAACTATGGATTATCTCCATAGCCTTGACGACAAGGTATTTACCATCGCCGACGCAAAGCGCGGCGACATCGGAAACACCTCGCAACAATATGCAAAGGCTTTCCTTGATCCTGCTGGCGACTTTGATTTTGATTCTATGACCATCGCTCCATATATGGGAGAGGACTCGGTGACTCCCTTCACAGTATACGATGGCAAATGGGTTATTTTGCTGGCACTTACATCCAATAAAGGCGCTTTCGATTTTCAATTCACAAAGTGCGAGAACGAAAATAGACTTTTATTCGAGAAGGTTCTCGAAACATCTAAGAAATGGGGCAACGAACAAAATATGATGTATGTAGTGGGCGCAACAAAAGCCGATATGTTAACCACCGTAAGAAACATAGTCCCAGATAGTTTCCTGCTTGTCCCCGGTGTAGGCGCTCAAGGTGGCAGTCTTACAGAGGTGTGTCGTTACGGCATCACCAAGGATTGTGGACTTCTTGTCAACTCCTCGCGTGGCATCATCTATGCTTCAAACGATAAAGACTTTGCCCAGCGCGCTGCCGAAGAAGCACATAAGTTGCAGATGCAGATGGCTGACGAACTCCTGAAAATCAAATAACCTGACAATCCCGTGGACAACAATCTAGAACAACAAATATTCACCGCTCGCAGGCGGTCGCTTCGCATCATTCTTGTTCTCAGCTTTATAGGCTCAGGATTCTCCCTTTTAAGCTATCTGTTGACTGGCACCATTATGCCTCTCGCAAAAACAATGTACGAGTCTGGTTCTATGACGTTTCCGAGTGAAATGACTGTATTTGCCGAAGAAATGTTTGAAACACCGCGCTCTTTTTTCTTTTGCAGCGCTCTCCTCTACGCAATGTCGCTTGCCGGAGCCATCCTGATGTGGAATCTACGCAAAAGCGGATTTCATATGTATACACTTGCCCAACTGCTCATACTGCTTGTAACTCTTCTGTTTCTCGGCAAAGAAAGAGTCGCTCTGGGCAACATTATGTTCACCCTTCTTTTCATAATCTATTACTACATAGCCTTGCGAAACCTAAACGTATTCGCAAAAGAGACTACACCCGAAACTCTTCCTGAGAACGAGGAGCGAAAAGAAGACTCTGAAAATCAACTATAAATTGCGCAATGTTCTTGCAGTATTAAGATAAGTTGTGATTATACTCGCAACACTTACACCTATAGCAATATAACGCGGGATTTCATCATTACGATCTGACATCCGCTTTTTCTTCTTGTTTGGTTCTACATAAACTATATCGTTGTTATGCAGATAGTAATAAGGGGAATCCAACATCTCTTTCTTGGTCAAGTCCACCTCTCCCAACACTCGCTGACCATTCTCATAGCGCATTATCGCGATATTGTCACGCTGACCATAATCAGTCAAATCGCCACATATAGCTATCGCCTCCAGTAGGGTAAGACGCGTTCCGTCTATATGAATCTGTTTAGGATTGCGCACTTCTCCCACCACAGTCACACGGAAGTTCATCAGCTTTGTAATAACAGTCGGGTCAAGCACATAGCCATCGTCCACCAGTCTTTTCTCAAGATAATGCTGCAAGCTGTCAAGCGTTATACCTGCAACCGATATATTGCCTAAAATCGGAAAATTAATCGTTCCCTTGTCCGAAACAAGGTAGCCGGAAACCTCAGTCACAAGATTCTGCATCTCCTGACTTATATTGCTCTTCGCTTGGTCAGTAATGGCACGATGGGTAGTGTCAAGATATTCCAAACTATTACCTTCAAGTTGCAGATTATGAGTCTCCTGATTAAACAGAATAACGCTTTCAGGAGTCTTTGATTCAACATAGATATACAACACATCGCCAGGCAAAATCGTAGCCGAATATACGGACAGTATCTCCTGGGCGCTGTCACGCTGTGCATCGCTGATATATGCCATCTCTTTTGTGTGGCAGGAAACAACGAACAGCAGCAATGTCAAAATCAACAATCTGTAACAGGACATCTTTTTCATCGGTTAATTATTTATCAATTATACAATTGTCTGCAAATAATCACATTGGTTTTATTCGGCGTGCAAGTTTGGCGGCAAGTCCAGGACAGAACTGTTTGATATAGGCCATCAAAAGCTCGTATCGACCGACCATAACTTCACGTTTCTTTTTGTATACAGCTTTAACAATCTTGTCTGCAGCTTGTTGCGGCGTAACTCCACCTGCCTGGCCAGCATCCATCTTGCCGTGTTGACGACCGTCCTTTTCAAGGGCATATTTGGAAATATTTGTCTGCACACGTCCCGGGCATACTATCGTCACACGGATGTTCTGGTCGTATGTTTCCGCCTGAACGGTCTCGAAAAAGCCATACAGTGCGTGTTTTGCCGAGCTATATGCACACCGCAGCGGGAAACCAAAGCGACCTGCAATGCTCGTGGTCACAACCAATTGACCTCCACCCTGCTCTATCATTCGCGGCAAAATATTCTTAGTCAGAATCACAGGCGCATAATAGTCAATATCCATCACCTTGCGAATAACACGCATCTCGGTTTCAACGGTAGTACCACGCTGACTGATGCCGGCATTATTGTAAAGGATATCTATCCTCCCAAAACAATTCCAAGCAGCGTCAGCCAAACCGTCAAGTTCGTCACTCTTTGAAAGGTCGAACGGCAGTGCGACAGCATCAAGAGCACCAAGCTCCTTGCAATGAGCAACAACCTTTTCTAACAAATCGGCTTCAAGTGCGGTGACGATAACCTTAGCTCCCTCCCTGGCAAAGCGATAGGCAGTAGCCTCGCCGATGCCAGACGAGGCTCCTGTTATCCAGACTACTTTTTTGTCGAACTTCTTCATTTTCCTATAGCATTACTAGTTCTACTAGTTAAACTAGTTCTCAACCAAATCCTTGAACCATCCTGCCCGGTCGCTGCCTTCTCCGGTATTGAGCAAAACAACATCGCCATCGTGTATAAGTCCCTTGTCTACAGCTTGATAGAATCCAGCATAGCATACCATCGAGGCGGGGCCCATAAGTGTCTCCTGCGACCGCTTCATCTCTTTTCCATACTGCGGCAACTCAGCCTCCTTGACACGAATGAAAGTTCCGCCTGACTTGCGTACCAGCGGAGCCACAAGCGGATAGTTGCCAGGATTGGCAGCTGTAAGGATGCCTATGCGGGTCTTGATGTCTTTCTTGGCCTCATAGTCCTTTTCCCAGCCTTCGGGGAATCCTGCCGCTGTAGCCTTCTCCCACGCATTGACCATCGGGTCACATTCATCCTGCTGAACAAGCAGCATACGAGGCAGCTTTAACGACTTATCGCCAGTCATAGCCTGCAAATCGCGAAAACCTTTCTCAAATGCCAACGGCGACGTGCCACCGGCCACAGCCTGCATATAAACCGTAGGTAGCTGACCGATCTGACGTATACACTCGTTGACCAGCAGACGTTTCGACTCGATACGCAACGGGTCGGTATTGCCGCCACTTATAAGCACCTTGTTCTCTTTATGATAGTTGGCGGCTTCAGCCTTTGCGTCGCCATAACCGCCCTTCGAGATAACAATCGGCTGACCAACGTTGCGAATAGCCTCAACCGTCGCAGGGTCAATACAATTTGGGGCAAACTCGGTGAATTTTATTCCTGCCTTTGCCAGATAGGTCGCAAAAGCCACTCCAGCGTTACCGGTCGACGCAAGGCAATATTCCTTTACTCCGTTCTCTTTCAGCACCGTAGCAGCTAACGCAGCACTTATATCCTTGAACGAACCGCTACCGGCATTCTGATCGTTGCGATAGACAAACACTTTGCAATCAACGCCTTTGCTTTTGGCATACTCCTCAAGGTTGTTCCAGCGCTCCATAGGTATCAATCCCTCGCCGAAACTAACTATATTCTCACGCTTCTCTATCGGCAATAAATCGAAATAATAGTCTTGGTATGAGTCATTTGCAGGTTTGTCATAGCGGAACGGCTTTACATCGAAGTATTCCACCTCGGCATATCCGCTGCCACATTCACACTGCTGGTCTTGCCGAAACCAAGTGGCAAAGTCTCCAATGACTTTGCCACATTTTTTACATCTGAGTTGGTATTTCATTTGTGTGAGATGTTTTAAAGATTACAGAGGTTCTAAAGGTTAAGGATACTCATACCCTTTTAACCTTTTAGGCGTCCTAAGGGAGCAATCCTTTTTCCCCTTTTATTTATGCTTAATGATGTGCATATCAGGCATCGGCTTGTTGTAGACGCCCTGGTCGAGACGCTTCTTCACCTCGCGGAACACCTCGATAGTGCGGTTGGCGTGCTCCATCGTGTGGACAGCTGTCGGAATGATGCGCAGCATTATCTGACCCTTCGGCACAACGGGATAAACCACTATTGAGCAGAAGATACCGTAGTTCTCGCGCAGGTCGACAACGACGTTGGTACCCTGGTTGACATCTCCCGGGAAGAAGACCGGAGTAATCGGTGACTCGGTGACACCCGTGTTGAGGCCTTCGGCTTGGAGCGACTTCTGCAGATAGGTCGAGAGTTCCCACAGTTTCTCACGGTACTCGGGATGCTGGTTGATGATTTCCAAACGGCGCTTGACGCCCCAAACGATAGGCATTGGCAGGCTCTTGGCGTAGATCTGCGAGCGCATATTGAAACGCAGATAAGTGATGATGTCCTCATCGTTGCAGCCGATGAAACCACCGATGATAGCCATCGTCTTGGCGAAAGCGCAGAAATAAAGGTCAATGTCGTCAGCGCAGTTGAAGTGGGTGTGCGTACCGCGACCTTCAGGACCCATAACGCCCATACCGTGGGCATCGTCGATAAGGATGCGGAAATTGAACTCCTTCTTCAGAGCCACAATCTTATCCAGAGCACCGAGGTCGCCCTCCATACCATAGACACCTTCAGTAGCAACGAGAATACCGCCACCCTGCTTCTCGGCCAGTGCCGTAGCCTGAGTCAGCTGCTTGCGCAGGCTCTCGATGTCGTTGTGCTGGTATTTGAAACGCTTNNTTGGCACCCGTCACGCGGAAACCGTCAATCAGGCAGGCGTGAGCCTCGCTGTCGTATACGATAACGTCGCGCAGGCTGACGATGGTGTCAAGGATGCTGATCTGACCCTGATAGCCGAAATTGAGCAGGTAGCCGTATTTCTTGTGTGTATACTCACACAGCATCGACTCAACCTCTTCGTGCAGAGCAGTGTGACCGCTCATCATACGGGCACCCATCGGATAAGCCAAACCCCAGCGGCGTGCACCCTCCTCGTCGGCAGCGCGAACCTCAGGATTGTTGGCCAAACCCAGATAGTTGTTCAGGCTCCAGTTCAAGACCTTCTTGCCGTTGAACATCATTTCGGGACCAAGCTCACCCTCCAATTTCGGGAAATAAAAATAACCGTCAGCCAACTTGCGGTACTGACCCAACGGGCCACCGGTCGACTCTTTAATACGTTCAAAAATATCTTTCATATTATTAAAATTTTTATTTATTTCTACACAACATCGTCATTTACAGCCATTAGTAACTAAGGCCGCATAACAGTTCAAAAAGCAAAGATAATAAAAAATCTTAAAACAGCACAACAATCTTTGAGAACACCGATAAAAAATAGCACACGAAATAAAACACATCGCCCCACACATTGTGCAGGGCGATGATGATTTATATGTCATAACATCGATCTAAAGTCTGTTATTTTTTGACAATTGTCTTTATGCCATATTTCTCTTTGTTGCGGATCAAAAGGAGGTACTGTCCTGCTGGGAGGTCTTTGATATCGACTTCCACCACACTATTAATGCCTTTCTTGCCAAGCATTGTCTTGCCGTTCATATCAAATATCGTCATATCATAAACATAGGACTGATTTGTCCTTATGGTCAGCAGTCCGTTTGTCGGGTTTGGCGAGACGGTGAAATCCAAAGTCCCAGCCACATCTATGCCTTCTGCCCAAGCAGAGTCGAAATATAGGATGGCCGTGAAGAGCGTGTCCTGCATCACGGTGACGATGCGGGGCATCTCCGTCTCGCCATCCGACCAGCTGTCGAAGCGACAGAACATAGCGGGGATAACCGTCAGCGTGGCCTCGTCGCCTTCAAAGTAGACGCCGCCGCCAGTGACCGTGCCCCACTCGCTGTTGTTGGCGGCCGTCTGCACGGTATATTCCGGCCTCTCCTCAAAGTAGGCCACAAAGGCGGTGTCGCTGGTGAGGAAGACCACGCGAGGATTGTCCGTCACACCGTCGTTCCAGTGCGCGAACTTGAAGCAGTTATCGAATGGTATTGCAGTAATGGTGTTGTTTGTTCCGCCAGAATATGTGCCGCCGCCGGTGACGGTGCCCATCGTCTCGTCCGACACAGAGACCTGGAGGGTGAACATTTGGGCGCTAACATCCTCGAAGTAGGCGACAAAAGCGGTATCGCTGATGAGGTGCACAATGCGAGGGTTGGCAGTTATGCCGTCGTTCCATTGGACAAACCTGTGGCCAAGTTCCGGTGTAGCAGCAATGGTGACATCCGAGGCATAGTAGGTGCCGCCGCCGGTGACGGTACCCATCGCGTCATCAGACGCTGTGACCTGCAGGTTGAACGTTTGGGTACATTGGAAGGTTGCGACAAACGTCGTGTCACCAGTGAGGTACACTACTCTTGGATTCTCAGTACTGCCGTCGTTCCACGAAACGAAGGCAAAGCCCGGCGCAGCAACAGCCTCAATGGTGTCGTTGCTCTCGTCGGGGAAGCGTCCGCCGCCAAGCACCTCGCCCCAGCCCACCTCGTTGGGTTCGGCATTTAAGTCCCATTTGTCCACAATGACAAGGTAATATCCGAATGGACTTTCAGGCCAGTCGCTAATCCAGTAGTTGAACATAGGACCGATTTGCATATCCCAAAAAGCGTAAGGCCGGCCCACTCCCAAGCATTGGGGGCATTCGAGAATAGATAGGGCGTGTGGTGGGCAATATAAAATATCATGATAGTCACTTGCGTCACAGCCATTTTTGTTGTCCAACATATAGTCCCCCTCGTCCCGAATGTCGACATAAAACGTGGACACCATCCCATTGCTGTTAGGTGTATTCATAGAGCCGACGATGTAGAAATCGGAGTCTACCCACACTGGCTGTTCAAAATAAGCCTCATATATATAGCAGTACTGGATAAACTCGTCGTTCCATCCCTGGCGGAACTCCATAACGCGCGCCGTGGCCGTGTCCCACCTCACCGAGTCGAGCAGTTGAAGCCGGACTTCGACGTCAATTCCCTGAATAGTCCGGCCAGTCTCCGTCATCTGGTATATGTACATATATTCGGGATTTTTCAGGTTCCCCGGGGCACCGTCGACCGTTGGCGGAGTGTAGGCATTCACCATAGCCGCCAATCCTTTCACCTTCATACGCCCGTTGTGGGCATATTCCCATTTGGCAAGCTCGCCTGAAAAAATTCTGCCAAACTTATACTTGAAGCAGAGGCAGCTGTCATATACGCCCTTGGGATGCCAATAGGGGCAGTCGTCAAACCATTTGGTGTAATAGTACTTGTCGCAGCGCGGGGTCGCTGGTATCGTGTCGCCCGGAACCGACGGACTTGACTTAGAGGCAAAAGCCTTTTGCGGCACAAAGGCCAGAAATCCGAGCACTGCAAAGAGTGCGATTTTGGTAATAATTCTGCTCATAACAATGTATTTTGGGTATGCAAAAAATTCCTTTTTCTAAATTTATAGTCACAAAAAAGGGCGATTTCGCTGTAAAAAAAATTAAAAAAAATATACCCCCCCCCCGCATAATTCACTGTTTAAGAATGCTTTATCTGAAAAAGAATTTCATCATTACACTTCTGCAAAAAAAAGCCTTCAAACGGATCCTCATAAAACACTATACTTAAAAAGTTATTAACAAAATTCTATTATAGTTTACTAAGGTAAAATTTGATAAGAATTTGATAAGAATTTGAGTAAAATTTGATAAGAAGATGATACCTGGAAATCAGGGGGTTAATTTGGGGCGTTTTTTGCCCATTTTTGGACCTTTTTTCGGAAAGTTATTAACAATTTTGGAGGGGTGTTTTTCGCAAAAAAAAGTTTGGCACGGCATCCGGAGCGCAGGCTTCCAGCCTGCAAAATTGACAGCACGGAAAACATCGACAATAGGTTTGCAATGTCCATCGGTACTTTCCGCACGATTTTAAAGAAAAAGCCTTTTGAGGTTTGCAAGTTTTTTGTATCTTTGCACATTCAAGCTGCCCGACTACGCAGACCTTAACTTTGTATAAATCAAAATATAACTAATATGAACCGCGATATTTTCATCAGCTACAGCCGCAAGAACCTGACACAAGTAACAGAAGTAAAGAACCAGATCGACCGCTCCTGCGACACTGAATGCTGGATTGACCTCAAAGGTATAGAGAGCGGCTCGGAAATGTTCCTGCGCGACATCGTGGGTGGTATCGACGCCTGTAAGGTGTTCCTCTTTATGCTCAGCCGCGAGTCGATGGAGTCAGAGTATGCTCTGCTGGAACTCAACTACGCAAAGGAGAACGGCAAACGTGTGGTGCTTGTAAACATCGACGACTGCCGTATGAACGGCATCTTTCAGTTCAAATACAGCCTTACCGACACCATTGCGTGGAACAACCCGCACCAACGTGAAAAACTGCTGCGCGATGTGAAACGCTGGGTGGGAAGCAGTTTACAGCAAGAGCTACCTCAAATAGAACGAAAGACTTCGCCAAAGGATGTATTGTTGGATATACGCCGAGACGGCAAATGGGGGTTCGCCAATGCCAACGGCGATATTGTTATTCCTTGTAAATGGGACAACGTATGGTATTTTAGAGAAGGACTTGCGAAAGTCGTGGAAGGCATTGGCTCCAATGCAAGATATAGCTATATTGACAGAAAGGGCAATGTAGTAATACCGCCTCTTAATACCACTTCGATCCCAGGAGATTTCCACGAAGGATTGGCTAATGTTAAAAAATGGTTCGATAATGGTTTTATTGATAAGAATGGAAAAATGGTGATTCCTTTTATTTGGAAAGATGCATACAATAAAAACCAGTTCGACTTCAATGAAGGTATGGCCGCTGTTATGGACAAAAACAATAGGTGGGTATATATCGATAAAAACGGGGATGTAAAGATTGAGTGGAAAATATCGTCAGACAGACGTTGCATAGCATATAACTTCAGCGAAGGGTTAGCTCAAGTTAAGGACAGTAAAGGATGGGGATTTATAGACAAGAACGGCAGATTGGTTATTCCTTGCCAGTGGGAAAGTGCTGGAGGATTTAGTGATGGTCTAGCATCGGTTCGGGATAACAATGACAATTATGGATATATTGACAAGAGCGGCAGATTGGTTATTCCTTGTATCTGGAAAAAAGGCTGGGCTAGTTTTAATGAAGGTCTTGCGTATGTCGGGGACAACAACGGCAAATACGGTTTTATTGACAAAAGCGGACGCATAATAATTCCTTGCCAATATGGGTGGGCAAAGGATTTCAGCGAAGGTCTTGCAGCAGTATATGACACTGAAAAAAAAGGATATGGCTACATTGATAAGAACGGACGTATCGTTATTCCTTGCCAATGGAAAGAAGCATACGATTTTGGAGCATGTGGAGAAGGGTACGCAAGAGTTGTCGACAGCAGAGGGAAATATGCATATATTGATAGGACGGGTAGCGTAGTACTCTGGTCAACCTTATAACCGACACAAATGGAAGCCAAGAATATCATCGAAATAAAGAATAAGAAGGCGGAATATCAGTACTTTCTGATGGATTCGTACACAGCAGGACTTGTGCTGACGGGAACGGAGATAAAAAGCATACGCGAAGGTCGCGCCAACCTGACTGACGCTTACTGTGCATTCATAGGCAACGAGCTGTACGTAAAGCAGATGCACATCGCCGAATACCGCTTCGGCAGCTGGCTAAACCACGCCGCCAAGCGCGATCGCAAGCTATTGTTGAACCGCAAGGAGCTGCGCAAACTGCAGAACAAAATCAAGGAGCGCGGATTCACTATCATCCCCACCCTGCTGTATGTCAATCCTGAAGGATATGCCAAACTGGACATCTCGCTGGCACGAGGCAAGAAATTCTTCGACAAACGCGAGACTATCAAGGAGAAAGACACCCGCCGCGACCTGGAACGTCAGCTGCGATAACACTCCCTTTCAACCCTTTTAACCTTTCAAGCGAAGCGAACCTATTAAACTTTCAACCATACTATGCAAGTCTTCAAATTCGGCGGCGCGTCCGTCAACAGCGTAGAGGCAATAAAAAATATGGCCCACATCGTGGCCGATCATCTTGAGGAACCGCTCGTGGTGGTGGTGTCGGCAATGGGCAAAACCACCAACCTGCTCGAAAAATTAATTCCCGGCGTCCCGAAATCGGAGGAGGAACGAAAACAACTGATCACACAGTCGAAAGATTATCATCTTGGAATTGCCCAACAGCTCCTGCCTTACAACGATCCGACTTTGGAAAGACTTCATCAACTTTTTGACCAGCTCGACAAAACTTCGTCCCAAAATCCAACGACTTACAACTTTGACTATGACCAAACCGTTTCTTTTGGCGAAATCATTTCTACTACACTTATCTCCGGTTATCTTAACAGCGTTGGAATCAGCAACAAATGGGTTGATGTGCGACAGATTATCCGTACCGACGAGAACTATCGCGAAGGCATCGTCGACTTCGAGACAACACGACTCCAAGCTCAAGATGTCATCAATTCAAAATTCAAAATTCAAAATTCAAAATTAATTATCACTCAGGGCTTTATTGCCGGAACAGCAGCTGGCACAACGACGACGTTGGGACGTGAAGGCTCCGACTACAGCGCCTCTATTCTCTCCTACTGCCTCGACGCCAACAGTATGACCATCTGGAAAGATGTCCCCGGATTCCTTAACGCCGACCCGAAATTCTTTGCCAACACCATTAAAATCAACAAGATTCCATTCAACGAGGCTATCGAATTGGCCTACTATGGAGCTTCGGTCATCCACCCAAAGACCGTCAAGCCCATTCAAAACAAGGGTATCAGACTTAATATCAAGTCGTTCATCGACCCATCAGCCGAAGGCTCCGTAATTGGTCCTTTCGAAAGCATCGAGCCGATGACGCCACTTTATATATTTAAAAACAATCAGTTACTCATCTCTATCCAACCCAAGGACTTCTCCTTCATCGCCGAAGACAACCTACAGACAATTTTTGCCGTACTCGCCAAACTCAATGTCCGTGTCAATATGATGCAGAACTCCGCATTGAGTTTCTCGCTCTGTATGGATTACAATGAGATATTACTCAATCAGATACGCGAGAAACTCGAGTCTCACTTCCGACTGGTTTACAACACTGGTCTACAACTGATTACCATCCGCTACTACAATCAAATGATTATTGACGAAATTGTTGCCGGCCGCAATATAATACTGCAGCAGCGTTCGCGCACCACAACACATCTTTTAGTTGATTCCAAATGATTTATAGGCTCACAAAAAGCAAATTCATTCTTGGCTTGCAATGCGAGAAGGCGCTTTATCTCGACGTATACAAGCCACAACTGGCCTATTATCCGCCCGAAACTCTAGCACGTTTCCGCAAAGGGCGCGACTTTGAATCAAGAGTTAAGGCGTTGTTTCCAAATGCAATAGACATCAGCCAGCATTGTGGCAGAAACATCCAGAAATATCCCGAGCTTACCGCACAGATACTTGAACAGCCAGGAGAAGTGAATCTATATGAGGCAGGATTCGTTTATAATGAGGTACTTGTGTTGGCCGATGTCGTCCACAAGGATTCCGACGGAAATATCTCTATTTATGAGATAAAAAACTCATTGTCAGTAAAAGAAGTATTCCGTCGAGATGTCTCAATACAGCATTATGTTATCAGCCATTGTGCAGAAATAACCTCTTTTTCGATAATCTATAACGATGGTAACGACAACCCTCTTTATGAGGAGTTATTGTCAGAGGCACAAGAGTCTGAACCTCTGATAGCAAAGCAAGTAGAGCATTTCAAAGAGATTCTTCAGGGTACGGAGCCTCGTATTAAATCAGGCTCGCAATGTACCACACCCTATGAATGCCCCTATCGCCGGTATTGCGAAGGGAAAGTAACGGCACAATTAGAACTTGGAGTTTTTTAATAGCGCATCGCGGATTTCGTTATCGTCGAGGGCGACATCAATCATCGGGACACCTATGTCTTGAAGCAACACGCATAGAATCAATCCGTCACGATTCTTTTTGTCTTGCCGCATAAAGGCCAGTATTGACTCAGTATCACGCAACGACAATTGTGGAAATTCGGAATGATAACGTTTGAAAGAAAGCGAATCATTATATATTTTCTCGCTTAATCCCAACTTTTTGACCGAAAGATATAATTCGCAAGCCAAGCCAAAACCCACGGCAGCTCCGTGCGAGCAAGGAATATGCTTTTGCATTGCAAAACTTTCGATAGCGTGACCGAACGTGTGGCCAAGATTAAGAATTTTACGGATAGATGTTTCGTATGGGTCGGCAGCAACTACAGAACGCTTAAAGTCGACACAATGTCGGATATGCTCACACAACTTTAATGGGTCATAAACCATAGATGCCGTGCTTTGATGGACAAAGTCGTTAAACAAGTCTGCATCAGTGAGCAACATAGTCTTCTCCATCTCGAAATAACCGCTTTTCCATTCCGCGTCAGGAAGTGAATCAAGAAACTCGGGATAAATGCAAACTGCTTCCGGCTGATGAAAGAAACCTACCTGGTTTTTTGCTTTTTCAAGATTCACAGCTGTTTTGCCGCCTATGGCAGCATCCACCATTCCTATCAGCGATGTAGGAATATTGATATAACGGATGCCGCGTTTGAAACCAGCAGCGACAAAGCCTCCTATGTCGCTTATGCATCCGCCTCCAAGATTAAGAATCACACTTTTTCGATCGGCTCCGCTGTCAAGTAACGCGCCCCATAGTTGAGCGGCAACCTCAAGCGACTTAGCTTCCTCGCCAACAGGGACTTCAAAGAACTCCGCCTGCTCCAATGCACTCACACGACTGATAAAAGTTGGTAAACAATGAGTATAAGTGTTTTCATCGACAAGGATAAAGAATTTTGAGCCTTTATACTCTTCACTCATCAGTAATCGATTCAATTTCGCCAACGAGGAAATACGGGATGGGAAAAAATATTTTGTATTCATATAAATATCACTTTACCAATCATTTATTACTATATAATCGCATCAAAATGCTATACAAAAATACACTAAAAAACAGAATAGTGTGATAAAAAGGATTTTTATACGTTTAATAAAGACAAACAGAACCACAAAATGAATCAGGAAGAACATCCTTTTGTTATAATGATATCCAAGCACACGGCATTGATTAACAAGATATGCTGTTCGTTTTGTGGTAATATTGTTGAGGATAAAGAGGATTTGAGACAAGACATAATATTGAATCTGTGGAGAGGATGGAAGCGCTGGAAGCCAAACCATAAGCCCATAACCTGGATATACCGTGTATCAATGAACACAGCTATAAGTTGGAAGCGCAATCGTATGAAACAGGTTGAGACCCAACCTTTATATGATTATGACATACCACAAGACGACAACAATAAAGAAGCAATAGAACAACTATACCATCTTATCCGACAACTGCCAGCCAACGATCAAAAACTATTGCAATTATACATAGAAGGATGGTCGGGAAATGAGATCGCAAAAATGATGCACATATCTGAAAGCAACGTCACTACACGAGTTGCACGAATAAAAGAAAAACTAAAAGAAATAAACAATAGAATATGAATACCGAAGAGCTCATAGAACAACTGCACCAAACCAACGCTGCCGAGCGGCAAAAGGAACGGATGAAACATATCCAGTTCCGCCCCTGGTGGCTGGCAGTGCCGGCAGCCGCGGCAGTAATATTGCTTATCCTTCTGCCAACACACAGCATTGCTGAACCCAAGCCAGTAACTGGGCTGCACGTGTACTGCAATAACAACTGCCGACAGGATGACGCATTGGAACTCATACGTCATAATATCAGCGAAATCCAAACAACAGTTATCGAAGAACAATGAAAAAAATACTACCATATCTAATAATGCTACTGATTGTCAATACTGCACAGAGCCAGTCAGCCATTTGCAAACAGTTCCTGTCACAAAAGAACATACAGACCTTTTGCGTTGACAACTATCCATTGGGCGACGACGACAGCATAAATGTCACGTTCCTGATGGCTGCAGACAACGATGCATACAACACTATGATTAAAATCCTTGCTAAACTACCAAATCAAAAACAGTCATCTGATATTGAACAACATTACAAAAAAAAGAATCAAAAAATTGACAGCACAAAATATTTCATTATACACCTCTCTGCCGCTCTACCCAACGACAAAGGTCGATATCTGACATTCTACTCACCATACAACCTGTCGGCAATGGTCTTCCACATACGGAACGACAAAGATATGGAGAAAGTAGTGACACACATCCTGTCCCGAGAAACAGCAAAAAACTAATACACCTATGCATTTACGTAACATCATCTTACCGCTGCTGATTGCAGCGGCGGCACCCGCCTTGTGCCAGAATGTAGATACTACAAAGACATCCCAGCCAGCCAAAACGCTTAAGGCTGTAACGATTGCCGCCAAACGACCCGTCTATACCATCGATGGAGAAAAAAACATATACAATGTGGCCGACGACCCCGCAGTCCAATCCGGCACTACCGAAGACGCCCTACAGAACACTCCTGGTGTGAGCGTTGACGTTGAGGGTAATATCACCCTTCGGGGCGTCAGCAGCATAGAGATATGGATTGACGACAAACCCTCGAGACTAAGCGAAGAAACCCTCAAGACCTGGCTACAGACTCTGCCTGCCAGCGCCATCGACCACATTGAAACCATCACCAACCCACCTGCCAAGTACAATACTGAAGCCGAAGCAATTATCAACATCGTTACATCGGCACATATCAAGAAAAACCAGTTTCTCAGTTTTGGTCTCAATGGAGCGACACAGCCCTACATATCCCCCTGGCTGAGCTATACCTGGGCCAACGACAAGCTGTCGGTCAACATCTTTGGCAGCTATCGCAACAGCAACACTTACAGGGAAGGGCGGGACCGAAGCACCACCTACGTTGACAGTCCCACGGCTCCCGGCAACCTCGACTCGCTGCAACGAATCATCTGCGACACGGGCGGCTATCACAACGACAGCCGCAGCAACACAGGCACGCTGTATATGGACATCAATTACATCATCGACAGCACGAGCGACATAAACTTATGGTGCAACCTAAGCCTATACAATTACGATGTTGAGAATCTGAGTTGGCGACAGAGAGAGCACTTCCTGCCTAACGCCACGATGTATGTATACGACCAAAGTCAAACACAGCACTTTAACACCTTTTACAGGTTCTTTGGAGGCTACTACTCAAAACGCTTCGACAAGAAAGGACATAACCTGCACATCAGTCTTAACGGCAATCTCAACAAGACGAACCAACAGATTGTTTACGACCGCATTTACAGCATCACCGACAACCAAGGCAACAACAGTAACAGTCACAAATACAAGGATGTAGACCAATTCACCCCCAATATTTATATGCGTCTGCGATACAACCGACCATACAGCGAGCAGGGCGAATTCACCTACGGCCTCACTATCAGTCAAGGCAACGGCTTTAGCGACCTGCAACCTTATGTACTCGATTCGCCCTATGACGAGCACAGCACAATACTCTCCCCTGCTCTTTATGACACCTTGCGACGATATGTGACAGAGGCAAACAGCACGGCATTAGCGGCCGACATTGGGTGGCGACATCGATGGGGAGGACTTACGCTGCAACTGGGAATGGGTACACGCCTGAGCCGCTATAGAGACGCTTTCAAAGAGACTATCACCCTTCCTGGCTACGACACCACAATGCACTTCGTAACCTACAACCCATCTGTCCACCTCAGCTATAGGACCGAAAAGATGCACAATTTCAAACTCAACTACACATTAAGAATGCAAAACCCGTCGTCGAACGATTTGGCCGAGTTCCCAATATACGGTGAAGACAGCTACATAATTGGTAACCGAAACCTTTCACAAAGTTTTGTACACACTGTCGAGACAGGATGGAGCAAATATATGAGCAAAGGCAACATAAGCGCCGAACTGTACGGAAAACTCTCGTCGGGCGAAGTGGAATGGCTTACCGACATCACCGACGGCATCGACCCTTACATCGGACGAGTGATATCATTTTCTACACCCTACAATCTAGGATCTTCATATCGTTACGGAATGAGCGCCAACGGCACCTGGCGTCCTACTGCATTCTTCAACTTGCGCTTCGACGCTAACCTCTACAACTATGGATACAACCTACACTACGACAGATTGGGAATGGAGCCCTACACCGACAGCAAATGGCAATACATTTTAAAACTGAATCTGTGGACAAAGATACTGAAACGCTATCAGCTGAACGTCTCCACCAACTACACATCACCGACAATAAGCCTTCTGTCCACTGGCAGTGCGCAATTCTGGTTGAATGGGGGTGTAAGGGCTGATTACTTCAAACGAAAACTAAGCATCTTCGTCAATATTCAAGATATCTTAAACTGGGGAAAGCGAGTTGGCAATGGGAAAAACAACACCAACCCCTATTATGTGCAAGAAAGCGTTTTACACACACTCAACAGCCGCTATATTTCAGCCGGACTGACGTTGCGTTTCGGCAAGATGGAGCTGGAAAGCAAAACCAAAAGCGGCAGCGAATAAAAAGACTCCTCAGTCATATAATTATACACTCACGGCAACAAACAGACAATAAAACCAGTTTGTTGCCGTTATATAATTATGACTAAGAAACTCGAACTCCTCTCGCCTGCTAAGAATCTGGAACAAGGCAAAGCCGCCATCAACCATGGTGCCGATGCCGTCTATATCGGTGCACCGCTCTTTGGCGCACGTGTGGCTGCGGGCAACAGTATTGAGGACATAGAGGAGCTGGTAAGATATGCCCATATCTTTGGTTGCAAGGTGTTTGCGACTGTAAATACACTGCTTTTCGACAATGAGCTCAAAGAAGCGGAACGTCTGATGTGGGAACTCTACAATATCGGTGTAGACGCAGCAATAGTTCAGGATTTGGGACTTCTGGAACTCAATCTGCCACCAATAGAACTGCACGCTTCCACACAGACGCATAACATAGATCCACGACGCATAAAATTCTTGGAACAAGTAGGTTTCAAACGCATTATCCTTGCTCGCGAAACGTCGTTGGAGCAAATGAAAGCACTACGAGAAACCATTACTGCCGACCTCGAGGCATTCATTCAAGGAGCCCTCTGCGTATGTTACAGTGGACAATGCTATATGAGCCTCTATCTCAACGGGCGCAGCGGCAACCGAGGTAGTTGCTCGCAACCTTGCCGCTCGGCATACGACCTCATAAACGAGCAAGGCAAAACATTAAAGCACAACGCCCATTTGCTGTCGCTCAAAGATTTTTCGGCAGCACAACACCTTGAAGGTATGATTGATGCCGGCATCACCTCGTTCAAGATCGAAGGCCGGTTGAAAGACATCTCATACGTCAAGAATGTAACAGCATATTACCGCCAACTAATAGATGGTATCATTGCCAGACGTGAAGGATTAAAACCCTCATCATCAGGTAAAACATCTATTTTCTTCACTCCCGATTTAGAGCGTACTTTCACACGCGGCTTTACCGACTATTTTCTTCAGAAACGTCAGCCAATGGCATCGACCACAACACAGAAATCACTAGGCAAAAAGATTGGGCGAGTGATATCCTGCAACGGCAACCAGCTGACAATAAACACAAAAGAGGCACTAACAGCAGGCGATGGGCTATGCTATTTTAACGATGATAACCAGCTCGAAGGTTTCCTTGTGAACAATGTCGCAGGCAACAGGATAACAGCAAATAAAACACTTAACCTTAACAAAAGTATCACCCTTTGGCGCAACAATGACTTTGCGTTCGAAAAGCAACTGCAAGGCGATAGTGCACAACGTAAAATATCTGTTTCTATGACACTTGGTGAAACACCAACAGGCTTGCAGCTGACCATTGCCGATGAGGATGGATGCACTGCCACAGCAACAATCGACTGCGAGAAAACAGCTGCCCGCGATGAAGCCAAAGCCACAGAGACAATCAAGACACAACTCTCCAAACTTGGTGGAACTGCCTTTGAAATCAGTGATTTAAAAATAGAAACATCCCAAACATTTTTTATACCATCATCACAACTCAACGAACTTCGCCGCAACGCCGTTGAACAACTGATACAGGAACGCATACAGCACTTCCATCCAAAAGATACAGTCCTCATTCCAAACGAGATACCATATTTCAAGACCCGTCTTGACGGCCGTGCTAACATCGTAAACGATAATGCCGAGGCATTCTACCGTCGACACAGCGTAACCGTCATAGAACGAGGTCCTGACCAGCCAAACAATACGTTCAAGCCAGACTTTCCACTGATGACCACAAAATACTGTCTCCGCTATGAACTAGGCCAATGCCTGATGCACAAATGCAACAAGAATATTGACAAAGACTACCTCAACGAATTGTATCTCATCAACAACGGTAACCGCCTGCACCTGCATTTCGATTGCAAACAGTGCGAAATGAAGATATTTGCAAATAAAAACAAGTAACTGATATGCAAGTAGAAATATGTTGTAATTCTATTTTATCGGCGCGCAATGCCAAACTAGGAGGAGCATATCGGATAGAATTATGCCAAGCGCTGGGCGAGGGCGGAACAACGCCTTCGGCAGCAGCTATCGAGTACTGTGTCAAGGAGTTGAATCTACAAACGCGAGTACTGATACGACCACGCGGTGGTAACTTTGTTTATGACAACGACGAGATGCGAGTGATTCTGCGCGACATAGAGTTGGCCAACAAGTTGGGTGCGGATGCTGTGGTAATAGGTTTCCTGACACCAGAAGGAGACATTGATGCCAAAAAGACACAAATGGCAGTTGAAGCTGCTGAGAGTATGGGAGTTACATTCCACCGCGCCTTCGACGAATGCAGGAACCCCGAAGAGGCATTGGAACAAATCATTGACTGCGGATGCCAAAAACTGCTCACATCCGGTTGCAAACCGACAGCAATGGAAGGTGCAGCAATAATAAAACGACTTGTGAATCAGTCGGCGGGACGAATCGACATCATAGCTGCTTCAGGCATCGTTTCGACCAACGCCACTGAGATTGTGGCACTAACAGGAGTGAACGAGATTCACGGCTCATTCAAGAAAACCGTTGACGGTATAAGCATCACCGACACCAAACAAGTAAAACAATTATTTGAAAATCTAAATCAAACAAAAATATGAAAAGATTGCATATTGTGATTCTAGCCACTTTTGTGCTTATAATCTCATCGTGTCACAAGGAAAAGCATTTCATCACCGACAAAGAGTATCGCGCTCGGGTACACGCCGACTTCCTTGAACGTCAAGAACTTGCCGCGAGCCGAGCCGACGCGCTTTTCGCAGGTATGGACATATTAGACACTGAGACGCGCGAGGCGATGGAGTTCCTGTATGCCTATATGCCCTACAGCGACTTGGCCGACTACGACCAATCGTTTTACTTGCAGCAGGTTAGAGCCGCCTTTGCCGCTCGCGAACGCTTCAGTTGGGGCAGCAAGATTCCAGAGGATATATTCCGTCATTTTGTGTTGGTTTATCGCGTGAACAACGAGAATCTCGATACAGCCAGATTGTTGATGCAAAGGGAGTTGGCTCCGAGAGTCGAGGGTTTGAGTATGTATGAGGCAGCGTTGGAGGTGAATCACTGGTGCCACGAATATGTAGCCTACCGCGCCAGCGACAGCCGCACCTCGGCACCACTGGCCACAATGCGCACATCCTTAGGCCGCTGCGGCGAGGAGTCGACATTTACAGTTACCGCCTTGCGAAGTGTGGGAATCCCCGCCCGCCAGTGCTATACGCCGCGTTGGGCACATTGCGATGACAACCACGCCTGGGTGGAGGTGTTCATAGCAGATAGTAACAAATGGTATTTCCTCGGAGCCTGCGAACCCGATGCAGAGCTCGATATGGGCTGGTTTGCAGTGCCTTCCACACGCTGTATGATGGTTCACAGCAAGGCCTTTGGACGCTATAAAGGCGACGAGGAGGTTGTGAAACAGACAGCACTATACAGCGAGCTTAACCTGCTGAGCCACTATGCTCCTACGAAGAAAATAACGATTACGGTATATGACCACACCGGCAAACCGGTTGAAGGCGCAGATGTTAAGTTTAAGTTGTACAACTACAGCGAATTCTATCCGTTGGCCACCATCAAGACAAACAAGGAAGGAAAAGCCTCGCTGACCACCGGATTGGGCGACCTTCAGATTTGGGCCACGGACGGTAAATGCTACAACAATACAAGATTTGATGTTCGCGAACAGGCTGAAACCGAGCTATATCTGATTTACGAAAACCCTGAAACAACTGACGTCTTAGACAATATAACAATGATGGACGTCATTCCGCCTGAAGCCGGAGAAGCCAAAGTGACACCAAGCGAAGAAAAAAGCCGTATAAACGAGCAGCGCAAAGCCCACGAAGATTCGATTCGCGATGCTTACGTTGCAACATTCCCGACGAAAGAAAACTACAAGAACCTGCTGAAACCCAGCAAGAACCTGTCAGACGAGCAGGCTTGGGAGATAATCCACAAGGCTGAAGGGAACTATAAGGAGCTTGCGAAATTCATCAACAACCACGCCGATGAGGATTTGACAGAAATGGTAACAATTACCTGCCCCTGCCTGGAAGAGGACAAGAATGGAGAGTATCATTCCGTCGGTGGCGGCGAAAACAAAACGTATTTCTTATACGACTATCTACATACCTTTAGCGACAAAGATATGCGCGATATAACGGCTGAAACGCTTGAGGCACATTGGTGCAAACCGACGGTACCGGCCATTATGGAGACTTATGAAGAATTCTATGAAAAGGGCATAATGCCTGCCAGGATCAGCAACGAGATGGTGCGTCCTTGGCGGCAGTTCCTGAAGGAGAAACTGGAAGATATAAAAGATGCCAACAGCCTGATAGTATGGACAAAACAAAACATCACCGTCGACGACATCGGCAATTACTACAACTGTCCCATCTCGCCACGCGGAGTATACGAGCTACGCCACAGCGACCGTCACAGCCGCGATATCTTCTTCGTCGCCGCTTGCCGCTCGCTGAACATCCCCGCCTATCTAGACAACGCCACAAACACCATCTATGTATGCAACGGTGACGCTGAAAAGCTCTGGAAGAAAGGCAAATGGGAAGCAATCAGCTTTGAAGAGAAAACTGCCGTACAACCTACCGCAACGCTGACGCTGACATACAAGCCTACCAAAGACTTGGCCAAACCTGTCTATTGGTCACACTTCTCGTTGGCCAAATACAAGGACGGCGACTTCGTCACATTTGACTTCGAGGACGACAAACGTATGGACAAATTCCCTGCAACAATTGCCTTGGAACCAGGATATTATTGCTTGACAACAGGCAATCGCTTCCCTGAAGGCGACGTGCTGGTAAGAGAAGATTATTTCAAAGTCAAAGAAGGGCAAAAAATCACTAAACAAATAATTCTAAGACCTTTGGTTGAGCGTCTTGTAGCGGTTCAAGCCTCTATTGACCCCAAGCTGGAAATAATACCCGGAATGGCTACATTAGCCGACTATGCTGGCGAAACGGGTATGCTGTTTATATTTGTTGGCGACTACAAAGAACCCTCGAAACACCTTATCAAGGAGATGCAGTCGCTCAACAAGGAATACACAGCCTGGGGCGGTATGACCTACCTTGTAGCTCCGGCGTCGGCCAAACCAGCTTCGTGGAAACTGCCTAATACCGACTATATTATCAGAGAGCCTAACGACAAGGACCCGTTTGAAAAAGTGATACTTGAGGCGCTTGAAATGGACTTGAGGAACGACTATCCGCTTGTCGCACTCGTCGACAAAAAGGGTAAAATCCTATTCCGAAGCCACGGTTACTCCATTGGGCTGGCCGAGCAAATATTGAAAAAAATGAACGCAAAGAGCTGATAAATAAGAATAATTTATTACTTTTGTTTTTCGTAAAAAGGACAGATATTAACTGAAATATCTGTTCAAAGTGCGCGTTATCAATAAATTAAACAATAAATACATAAACCAAATACTATAGAAAATGTGTGGAATTGTAGGATACATCGGGGAACAGCAAGCCTACCCCATCTTGATTAAAGGGCTTCACAGACTCGAATATCGTGGCTACGACAGTGCCGGAGTTTCGATGATCAACACCAACGGAGAACTCAATGTCTACAAGGCAAAGGGTAAAGTTTCGGCTCTTGAAGCCTCCGTTGCCGACAAGGACATCAGCGGCACCATCGGCATTGCCCATACCCGCTGGGCAACCCACGGCGAGCCCAACGCCACCAATGCTCACCCGCATTATTCACAGTCCAAGAACCTTGCGCTGGTTCACAACGGCATCATCGAGAACTATAAGTCGCTCCGTACCGAGATGGAGAAGAACGGAATGACGTTCTGCAGCGAGACCGACACCGAGGTTCTGGTTCAGCTTATAGAGTACACACAAATCACTCATAACTGCGACCTCTACACCGCCGTCCAGCTGGCACTGAAGAGCGTCATCGGAGCATACGCAATCGCCATTCTTGACAAACGCTGCCCCGACCAGCTTATCTGCGCCCGCAAGGGAAGTCCGCTGATTATCGGAGTTGGAGCCAACAACGACAAGAAAGACGGCAAGGCCGAATTCTTCCTCGGCAGCGATGCAACCCCCATCATTGAATACACCAATAAGGTCATATACCTTCAGGATGAGGAAATTGCAATTATGAACCGTCAGGGCGACCTGAAAATAACCAACCTTTCGAATGTAAAGCAGACACCCCAGCTGGTGACGCTTCAGATGAACCTCGACGAGTTGGAGAAGGGCGGTTACGCCCACTTTATGCTCAAAGAGATTTACGAGCAGCCTGCAGCAATGCGCATCTGCACAAAGGGACGTCTGAATATTGTTGACAAAGACGTTTTGCTGAGCGGTATCATCGACCATAAAGAGAAGTTCATCAACGCCCGCCGCATCATCATCTGCGCCTGCGGAACCTCTTGGCACTCAGCACTTATCGGCAAATATTTCATTGAAGAGGCAGCGCAGATACCCGTTGAGGTGGAATACGCCTCCGAGTTCCGTTACCGCAACCCGGTCATCTTCCCCGACGATGTGGTGATAGCCGTATCGCAGTCGGGCGAGACCGCCGACACCCTTGCCGCCATCCAGCTGGCCAAGAGCAAGGGAGCATTCCTGTATGGTATTTGCAACGTAATCGGCTCCTCAATCCCACGCGCCACCGACAGCGGCACCTACCTCCACGTGGGTCCTGAAATCGGCGTAGCGTCAACAAAAGCCTTCACCGGTCAGGTGATAACACTTATAATGCTTGGTTTGGCCATAGCCAAGGAGAAAAAGACCCTCAGCGACGATATGTTCCATATGCTTGTCGATGAGCTGCAGAAGATTCCCGACAAGATGCAGTGGACCCTCGAGCACAACAAGGGTATCGACCAGTTCTCGCAGATGTTCACCTACGCGCGCAACTTCCTGTATCTGGGTCGCGGATACAACTACCCCGTTGCCCTCGAAGGAGCGTTGAAACTGAAGGAGATCAGCTATATCCACGCTGAAGGTTATCCCGCAGCCGAGATGAAGCATGGTCCCATCGCCCTCGTCGACGAAGAGATGCCCGTTGTCGTCATCGCTCCCAAGCGCGGTATGTACGACAAAATTGTCAGCAACATTCAGGAGATCAAGTCGCGCAAAGGCAAGATTATCAGCGTAGTCACCGAAGGCGACACCATCGTAAAAGGAATGTCAGACTACTGTTTCGAGATTCCCGACACACGCGACTGCTATGTGCCGTTGCTGGCCATCCTGCCGTTGCAGCTCCTCTCCTACTACGTTGCCATTGCCAAAGGCCGCAACGTCGACCAGCCACGCAATTTGGCAAAGTCAGTGACTGTGGAATAACAGAATATGCTATAAACAGAAAAGCGAGCCGTTGGCTCGCTTTTTTTTTGTGACCACGCTGGGGCTCGAACCC
>DBXH01000051.1:61139-79535 GCA_002309335.1 Bacteroidales bacterium UBA1217
TACCTGCTGAGCTACGTAGTCAACGTCTTGTTTACCCTCAAATTTGAGTTTGCAAAAGTACAACAATTTTTCTTACTGGCAAAAAAAAATCTGAAAAAGCGGTTTTAAATACGCGTATATGTCTGATGTACAGATATAAACAAAAGCTTAATCCACCGCAAACAAACCAATCAGGGCATATAAAACGACTATAGAACACCCCTTAAAATCTCAAAATCAGGGATGGTTTTTTTCAGCTAATGGAGTGTGGTCAAAGGCTTACCTATGTATCATTGTCAGACCTACTTTCTTCCTTTTCCGCTTCCGCCGCAATCGCTGCACATATACTGGCCGTTGCCTTTACAGGTCTCGCAAGTCTTGTCGTATCCGGCTCTCGAGTCATTTTTCTATTACCAGCTTTTACAGTTCCGTGCGCATAATACGCAGTATAATAAATAATCTCACCATATCCATCACAAAGACCATTCTTTTTGTTGCCGTGAAACACGAAACCATACTCGCCACATTTAAATTTTTCCACATATCCGTGCTCCAAGACATCGCTTGACTGAAGTTGCCCCTTCGGATGTTTTTTTGTAATGAACGTGCCTGTAGTTTTGGCCCACCAACCATTTTCGTTTAACCAGTAGTATGTACCCTTTACGGGATCGCCGTTGCGGAAAGTACCTTCGAAGCGTGTGTCTTTCCAGGTCATCACGCCCTCGCCATTGGGAAGGCCTTCGCTGTTTTTCTGTCCCTCGTAGGTATACTGAGCCAAAGCTGTTGTAGCAATTGCAACAAAGACAATTAGTAGTAGTTTTTTCATTTTCTTCTAAGTTTAAATTTGATGTGTAAAGATGTGAATTTTAATTAGAGCCACAAAATATTATTTTTGTTTTGGATTTGTCTTTTGAGCGGCAAGGAGTGGTGAGGTGGAGGGCTTGTGCCAGGTTGTTTTTTGGTTATTTTGAGGACATCTTATAGTTTTTCAGCCCTTTATCCACCACCCCTTTTGTTCAACGACAATGCAAAATTACAACCGCGCCATTGCGGTCTACGAATTATGATGAAAAAAATTTTAAAATTCGTTGATTCACGAGGACTTGGGGGTTAGCGTTGACCTAGAACTGGGTTAGCGATGAGAGGGGGGATTTGGGAAAAATGAAAGGGATGACTCAATTCGTATGCCGAAACGGAGAAAATAGTTTATTTTTAAACATTAATGCCTGTATATCAGTAATGTAGGAGTATTAAAGCTGTTTTTGATGGATTATGGTGCGTTACAGCGTTACAGTGTTACAGTTGAAAAAGGAGTAATACCAAAAGTCAAAACTGAACTCTTATATCTATATATCTATATATTATATAGATATATAGATATAAGGCTATATTTTCGGAGAGTTGAATACCATAAAATGAACTGTAACGCTGTAACGCTGTAACGGTAGGTTGTCTTTTACTGATTTTGGTTTCCTTTAGAACCCCGATAGGTGTATTTCATTGCCGGCAGCATCGTTATACACATTATGTAGATATTTGAAAATGTATTAATTGCGGCAAATTGCACCATTCTATTGGATGCCGATGAAAATTTTTTTTGCCATATCAAAAAAATGGCGTATTTTTGTAATCCAAAATTTATAGAAACTAAGAACCAAAAAGTTTGAAAATGGACTATTCAATCAACATAAAAAAAGGACTTGGCGACATCACGTTCGGTATGCCGGTAGAGGATGTTGTTGCGCTGCTCGGTGAAGCCGAGGAGGTGGAATGCATGGACAACGCCGTAGATGAAACGACGACGATACTCCACTATGACGACGGTATGCTGACGCTCTTTTTCGAGGGCGAGAATCCCGTATTGGAGTGCATCGATATGTCGGACGACACAGCGACGCTGTTTGGTGAAAACGTGTTTGACCTTGGCGAAAAAGAGATTGTGCAGCTGATGGTTAAGAACAACTATTTCGAGCAGGATGCCGACGAGGAGGCCTGGGGCGAGCGCCGCATATCGTTCGGCGAAGGCAACATCGACTTCTTTTTTGATAAAGACGAACTGCTAGCCGTTGTTTTCGGCAGCTGACAAACGATGGACAACAGCACAGCCCTCTTCCCTACTGCCTATTTCCCCTCCATTGCGTTGATGGCCGCAATGGTGCAAACGGAAAATATAGTCATCGAAAAGCAAGAGACATTCCCCAAGCAAACCCACCGCAACCGCACCGTAATCATAACCGCCAACGGAGCGATGACGCTAAGTGTGCCCGTGGTGCGTCCCAACGGCACGCACACGCTGACCACCGACATAGCGATAAGCTACGCAGAACATTGGAATCTTATTCACTGGCGGGCGCTGGAAGCAGCCTACAATTCATCGCCCTATTTCCTCTACTATCGCGACGGAATAGAAAAGCTCTTAATGCAGAGATACGACCGACTTATAGAACTGAACGAGGCGATACTGGAACACCTATTTGCGAAGCTGAAAACACAGCATAGCATAACATATACGAACGACTACCGGAAGCCCTGCGGAGAGCCGAACGACTTCCGAGACCGATTCTCGTACAAGCATCCCGAGAGGCTCCCAGAATGTCCAAAATACGCACAAGTTTTCTCCGACCGTATGACCTTCAACAGCAATGTCGGGATACTGGACTTGCTCTTTAATTTAGGTCCCGAGGCGAAGGATTATCTGCTGAAAATAGAATTGTAAATATCATAGACTATGGTATTTACGTGCGTTGTTTCACGTGAAACAGCGTTTTAGGCGGAAACGCAACATAATAGCCTCCTAAATATCTTGGTCTATGATATTTAGGAGGCTTTATAAATGAATATAAAGTCGCCATTTTAGCAGTTCATCACAATAAGCAATACAGAAATATCAGCCGGAGAGACGCCGCTGATTCTGGATGCCTGGCCGATGGTTTTGGGACGCATTTTGGATAACTTTTCGCGAGCCTCGAACGAAAGAGCCGAAATAGAATGATAATCCAAATCATCCTTCAGAGGCAAGTTTTCGTATTTCAAAATCTTGTCAGCAACATCCTTTTCTTTCTCAATATAGCGGCTATATTTAATCAAAATTTCGGCTGATTCGCCCACCTCTTTACTAATTGATTCCGGTATTTCATTCATTTTTTCGGTCAAAAGAGGAGACAATACCATCAGATCGGAGAGGGCGATTTCGGGTCGCAGAAGGAGGTTTGAGAGTTTAACTTTCTGCATCAAAGGGGCAGAATTGTGAGCCTCCAAATAGGCATTAGCTTCAGCCGGGAGGATGGAAGTCTGGTTGATTGCATCAGACAAATAATCCGTATAGCGCATCTTTTCATTGACACGAGCAAGACGGTCGGCTGACGCCAAACCAAGCTCGAATGAGAGCGGGGTGAGTCTTACATCGGCATCATCCTGACGCAAAAGAATGCGATATTCGGCACGCGAAGTGAACATACGATAGGGTTCATCAACGCCTTTTGTCACCAGATCATCTATCAAAACTCCTATGTACGCCTGCATTCGTCCGAGGACAAAAGAAGGTTTGCCGTTCAGCTTAAGCACAGCATTAATGCCCGCCATCAAACCCTGACAAGCAGCCTCCTCATAGCCGGTAGTGCCGTTAATCTGACCGGCGAAATAAAGGTTCTCGACAAGCTTGGTTTCAAGAGTATATTTCAATTGCGTTGGCGGAAAATAGTCGTATTCGATGGCATATCCAGGCTTGAAAATCCGAGCCCGTTCGAAGCCTTCAATGGTATGCAACGCATCTATCTGCACATCAAGCGGAAGCGACGACGAAAAGCCATTTAAATAATATGAATTTGTGTTAAGTCCCTCAGGTTCAACAAACAATTGATGCCTGTCTTTGCCTGCAAAACGCTCAATTTTATCCTCGATGGAGGGACAATAACGAGGTCCGCGGCCTTGAATACGTCCTGTAAACAAGGGCGACTGTTCGAATCCCCGGCGCAGAACATCGTGTGTCTGAAGACTCGTATAGGCAAGATAGCAGGACTTTTGTTTAGTCAACGGATGAGTCTCAGGGCTGAAAGAGAACTTCTGCGGGTCCTCATCGCCGGGCTGCTCGACCAGAGCATCGAAGTTGATTGTTCGACCATCGATGCGGACAGGGGTGCCCGTCTTCAGTTTTTCGACCTCAAAACCATATTCTCTCAACCTATCGGATAATCCTACTGCAGGCCTCTCCCCTATTCTACCACCGCTCATAACCGTCTCGCCGATGAAAATCTGTCCGTTGAGGAATGTGCCGTTGGTAAGGACAACCGCTTTTGCAGGGATGGTGATTTGCATACGTGTTACGACACCTGCCACCGTTCCATCCTTAATAACCACATCGATCACCTCGTCCTGCCATAATGTAAGATTTGGCACATTCTCGAGCACATAGCGCCAATTGGCCGAGAATGCTGCTTTGTCGCACTGAGCACGGGGGCTCCACATTGCGGGACCTTTTGAGCGGTTGAGCATTCTGAACTGAATCATTGACCTATCGGTTACAATGCCCGACCAGCCTCCGAGTGCATCAATCTCGCGTACTATTTGTCCTTTAGCGACGCCACCCATAGCAGGGTTGCAAGACATCTGGCATATTGTATCAAGGTTCTGGGTAATCAGAAGAGTCTTAGCACCAAGCTTTGCAGAGGCGGCAGCAGCCTCCGCACCAGCGTGGCCGGCTCCAACCACAACAACATCATATTCCTCAAAAGTCCTCATCAAACAAACTAAACATTAATTAATTATCAAACTTGTTCCACGTGAAACACTATCACCAAGACATTGATTTCAAAAGTTGTAACGACTCGTTTTCCTTTTTGCGCATAAGAGCGGCATCTTCGTCCGACTTATCCTTGAAGCCTAAAAGATGGAGCACGCCGTGAATTATCACCCGATGCAGTTCATCCTCAAACTTGGCAGAAAACAATTTTGCATTATCCCCTACCCTATCGACACTAATCATTATGTCGCCCGAGATGGAATCGCCCTCGACGTTATCGAAAGTTATAATATCGGTATAAGTGTCGTGATTCAGAAATTTGACATTGGCATTATAGACCTCTTCGTCCGAGCAAAAAAGGTAATTCAACTTGCCAAGTTTCTTTTCATGATTTTTTATCACTTGGAGAATCCACTTTTTTAACAATTCCTCATTTTGAAGGGAAAAATCGATATCACCGTTTGAAAAATATACTGCCATAGTCGAAAACACTTTTTAGGAGGCGACTGCTGTTAAGCACATTCACACGCACAACAATCTGATTTACTATAAAATAGGTCTGATTTTCGATAATTATTCCTCAATTTCCTTGCAACAAGAATGCCTAAGCAGAGAATATGCTCAAAGGAAATGCGGGAAAAAGGGGAAAGAGAAAATGACGAACTAAGCATAAACCGTCTTCGTCGCATAATAGTTTCGTAAAGTCACGATACGCTCCAAAGCTTTCGAAGCCTCGATGCCGTTGATGACAAAATCCATCCGGACGGTGCTGCCATTGTTTTGGAAACTCAATTTGTCGGAAAGGGTTTTCATAAGAAACAATCCCGTACCCCTACCCTCTTGTTCGGGGATGGAGCCGAAGTCGGAGAAATTGAATCCGGCGCCTTCGTCAGATACCGAAAAAAAGAGGCCGCCTCGACAAAGGTCACTTTGGATGGTAACCTGTTTGGCGGAATCATTCTTGTTGCCGTGAACGATAGCATTTTCGACAGCTTGAAGCAGCGACATTGAGATAGTAGCGGCATAATTATTGATATTATAAGTGTCGCAAACGGCACTTACAAAACGTTCAACCTCTATCAGATTGTTAATATCAGACTGTATAACAAGCTTTTCCATAAAAACCTTTCAATACTATCTCTGATACAAAGATACGTCAATTTTTTGGAAACGCAAAACATATTTTGCAAAAAAATGCAAATATATGAAAACGAGCAGGGTAGGGGAGTGGTCGAATCAGAACTTGAAGAAATAGTCGTTGACCTTGTTTTTATAATAGTTATTTAGCGACGGAGGCGTGGTGTGGAACAGCTCCATATTCTTCTCTTGCAGTTTTTTATACTGTTCCAGGTCGCCTTGTGAAGGCTGGTATATATCTTTGCCCTCCGTGCTCTCGCGGCGTTCCTCCTTTTCGCGCTGCATTTCAGCTTTTTCGTGCTGAAGCAGTCGAGTCATAATCTGCTGCTGGCGTTGAATTGTCTGGCGTGTGATGGTCTTGTTTACAAGGTCGGTCTCCGTTTGTTCCATCTGACGCATAATGTCGTCAATCTCCTTAGCCAGCTTGCTGTTGCCGCCCGTCTGGTTCTTCATCTCCTGACCGTATTCCTGCATCATACGGCGGATTTGCTCCTGCTGTGCAGCCATCTTTGCAAACTCGGAACTCATAGAGTTACGTTCACCGATCTTTGTGCGTCCACCCGGTTTATTGCCTTGTTTTTCAAGCTCTTTTTTCAGCGATTCCATCTGCTTGTTCAGTTCCTGCTGCATCTGCCGCATCGACTTGGGAGAGGGTTTGCCTGAACCTGGATTGCTGCAGCTGCCTTTCATCTTCATACCCTCACGTTTGCAGCTTCCCTGTTTCTTTTTTTGCTGATTTTGACGCATTTGGTTCTGCATCTGGTCGAGCGATTCGGCAAGGACAAGCGAAAGGTTGTTCAACGAAGTCATAGAATACTGCATAGTCTTGGCCGACGTAGTGTTGACAAAACGACCGTAAATAGACTGATTGTATTGCAGTAAACCCGACAGCGACTTAGCGATGTTAGAGTTGACCGAAGCAAGCTCCTTGTTGACCACAGCGGCAACGGCAACTTGCCTTTTAGCCAGCGCCCGCAATGAGTCCTCTACGTTTCTGAAATCATCTTTCAGACGGTTCTGGTCAATTATAATCTGCTGATATTTCGGGTCTTGGACATTAACAGTTCCCAACTGCGAAATCAATGACTCTTGATTGAACGAGAGCTGAACGAGATTTTTAAGCAGCAGACGCACCTGTTCAGAATCCTCTGCCAGATCCTCCTGTTCAATATCCATCTGAGCCTGAGCAAGCTGCTCAGACAGTTGACGCAGTTCATCGGCAGCCGACTTCTGCGACTTCGAAGCATCTTTCTTTTTGCCCTTCGACAGCTTGTTTTCGGCATCCTGCTGATTCTGTTCTATCTGCTTCTGCAGTTCTTTATCAGCCTTGAAATCAGACGGATGGTCAAGGTTCTTGTAGTCTTTCTGTATCTGTTCGATATCCTTTTGCAGTTGCTTGAATTGCTCCGTGAGCTTTTGTTGTTCAGAGAGGTTCTGCTTAGAATCATCCTGTTTCTGAGACAACTCCTCCTGCTTTTTGGCAAGCTCGTCGGCCTTGTTCACCGCCTGTTCCACTTTCTTTTCCAGCTCGAGACGCTTCATCAAATCGATATTCTGATCAAGCTGTTTTTCAAGGTCTTCATTCTTCAATTTCATATTCTCCAACTCCTCCTGAACCTTCTTCTTGTCCATCTCGTTCATCAGCTTGTCCATCTGCTTCATAAGCTCCTTAATCTCTTCGCTCATCACCTCGTCGAACAGACGATCCAACTCCTTCTGCTTCTCCATTATCTGCTCGCTCTGGTCACGATATTTCTCCTCAAGGCGTTGGTTTTCCTTCATTTGCTCACGCATCTGCTGCAGCTGGTTTTTGACCTCCTCCTGTTTCTTTTTGAGTTCCTCGATCTGCTTCTTGTCCTGCCACGAAAGTTCCTTTTTGTCAACCAGTTTACGCATCATCTCATTGATTTCCTCCTGCAGTTTCTTCAGTTCGGAAATCGACAAATCGGCCTGCTTGTTAATCTCCGACGACGACGAACGGATAATCTGGTCAATCTCCTCATCCGTAGGAATTTGTATCTCGAATGTCTGCGACTGGGTTGATTTGGCGCCGTTGATGCCGTCGTTGTCCCACACCTCGAAATAATACTTGATATGATCGCCAGGATTGAGCGTAATCTGCGAGAAATCAGACGAATAATAGAACTCCTGCGAGGCGTCACGCGTAACGGCTATCGGAAAGCGTTGTGTTTCCTTTATTGAGGTGTCGGAAACATTGGTTTTCAGCACTATAAACTCGAGTTTCGAGAAACCGTAATCGTCCTTTATCTGGCCCTTGAAAAAGTGGCGCTCCGGCATCAGCGAGTCGCTCATCTGCATAACGGCAATCATCGGATAGGCATCGTCAATCACCGACACAGCATACGACAGCGTATCAGAAACAACATAACTGTTGTTGGCAAAGAAACCGTATGAAAACGAGCTCATTGCACGCACCGATGTGCTCACACGGCCGTTGTCGTTAGGCAGCAGATTGTGTGGATGGTCTTCGGTAAAAAACACAAGCGAATCGGCATCTTTTGTCTGGAAGAGCCAATCGATCCGCGTGCCCTTCGGAACCGTCAAATCGCCCTCATTCTGGAGCGTTTCCGCTTCCTTGCCCATATAGGCAGGGTAGGAGAGGCGCGCTTGAAAATGCACCACCGCAGGGCGAGGCATCACTTCGAGGGTGTAGTATTTCGACTGCACGCCCACTGCCGAGAACTGGAATTCATATGAGCGCTGCAGATTCTTGAAAAGATAGGAAAAATGCGTGTTGTCGCACTTCTGCATACGGTAGCTTACGCCATCGATGACAATAGAAACCTCGTTGGGTATTTCATCGCCGTCGACCAACATCCTGACCATAAAATCCTCCTGCTGAGAGGCCGACAAACTTGTGTTTTCCAACACAAAGGAAAATGGTGCCGGGCGCTCGTAGAAGGTCGAATGCTTTATCAGTCTCTTGGACGGCTCGGTGATGAACGAAGGGGCAATAATCAACGCCACAACAAGGAAAAGCAACGGAACAGCCACAAACTTCACATACTTGAGGTTCTTGCTCAAATCGATGGCCGACAGAAACGGTATCGGCGACAACTGTGCCGACTTCTGGTCTATGGAGGCGGCAAGCAGTTCGTTGTCCGATTCAGCACCCATCTGCTGAAGTTGCAACAGATTCAGCAACTTGTCGCTCACTTCCGGGAAATGGTCACCAATTATCGACGCTGCCGTCTCGTACGATATGCGTTTGCCCAGACGGAACATCTTGAGCATCGGCACAACAACATAAACTCCAAGAATAGATGCCATAGCGACAATGAAAAACCAGAACAGCACCGTTCTAACAGCTATGCCAAACCAGCCAAAATGCTCCAAAACAACCACCACAATATACAACGCCAAAATAATGGCAGCAGCAAGCAGCAGACCCTTGAACAGCCTGTTTTTGTAATACTTTCGGATGAAAGAATCCAGTTTCTCAATTATGTTGTTTCCTGTAGGCACAAACACAGCAAATTAAACAAAGAACATAAACGATATTGTAATAAAAATATTGTACATATATTAGTAAATCTAGATTATTTCGTATCTTTGCATTTCAAAAACACAAAAAAATGGGCAAAGTAGTATTGATAACCGGCGCCTCGTCGGGCTTTGGCAAAGCGACAGCCGAAAGACTTGCAGCGAAAGGCTACACCGTTTACGGAACAAGCCGTAACGAGGTGCAGCACAAAGATATACACTTCCTCGTGATGGATGTTCGGAACCAGGAAACCGTCCGCGCAGGAGTTAATAAAATTCTTGAGGAACAAGGTCGTTTGGATGTAGTGGTTAACAACGCAGGAATGGGCATTGGAGGTTCGCTCGAAATGGCTACAAACGAGGAAATTGAGATGCAGATGGGAACCAACTTCCGCGGCTGTGTCAACGTCTGCCAAGCTGTGCTTCCGGCTATGCGCAAACAGGGTGGGGGACAGATCATCAACCTTAGCTCCATCGGAGGCATTATGGGCCTTCCGTATCAAGGATTCTACTCTGCATCCAAGTTTGCAATTGAAGGCTTTACCGAGGCTTTGGCGGCCGAAGTCAAGGGATTTGGTATCAAGGTTTCGATGGTCGAGCCAGGCGATTTCGCCACCAATTTCACCGCCCGGCGCAAGAACTCCGAACTGACGGCCAAAAGCGAGGCCTACGGCGCCAGTTTCGCCCGCTCCCTATCACTCATCGAAAAAGAGGAGAACGGCGGCCTACGGCCCGAAAAACTGGCCAAAACGATAGAAAAAATCATCTGCAGCCGTCGCCCACGCCTGCGCTATGTGGTGGCCAACCTCGAGCAGAAACTTTCGGTGCTGCTCAAGCGCATCATTCCAGGCAACTGGATGGTAGGAATTTTAAGGAACTATTATAAAGTGTAACCTCTAACAATCAACAAGATGAAAGACAATGGAAAAGACATCTGCAAGCAATTGAAGGATATCCGTCAACAGATTGCCTCCGAGAACGACATACCGCTGGAAGAGCACGAATGCCACTACGACGGTCCGTGCAATGGCACCTGCCCGCGATGCGACGCTGAGCTGCAATATCTCGAAAAGGAGATGGCTCGCCGCGGCAAACTGAGCAAGGCGGCGCTTGTGGCAGGCGTTACGTTGAGCCTTGCCGCCGCTTCCTGTACAACCGAAGGCAAACCTGCAGACCCTCTTGAGGGTGATATATACTATCCCGAAGACACTACACAGTGCCAGAATACAGAAATAGCCCCAACTGATTGTGAGGCTATTAGTATTGATTTGGAAGAAAAATAATTATAATAGTTTGCCCAATAGGGTACCGCTACGTTTATAGGAACTATTCACGCTTTCCTAACGTTCTAACAACCTCCAATATACGTGGGCACTCCTTTATTTGCTGTTCAAAACCAGCGTTCGGGAAACCGTTAATTTGGTACAATCCGTTACCGGTTTTGAATGTAATTGTCATTGCGTGCGAGTTATAAAGCCAATCGATCAAACGCCCATCAGGTATAGTCAGCCTTTTGATGCCCATTTCCATTTCTGAAGAATCTACGCTTAATTCATATTCATAAAGAACGTCAATCGGATTATTGTCGTAGTCGTACACAGCAATTTCTATTTCGTCCATTATCCCATCAACATTGTTATTCAAAATAATAACTGTGGACAGCGATGAATCATCATCCGTTTTTCTCACGATTATTAAAGCATACTCATCGAGTGCATCCCACGACCTGGCATACATAGGATAATACATCCTATCACCTTCCTGATCGTTTATCGTCTTCCACTTAAATCCCAACGGCATAATGTCGATGGCGCAACTGCAATGCAATAGCCTTTCGTCGGATAGCAAAAGGCCCGAAAAATTGCGTACTGTGGCCTGCATCAGATAGAAAAACGGGAACGAAGTGTCATTGGACATTGCCGACTCGATATTGGCTTTCATCCGGCATATCGGGTCTTTCAACACTTCTTCACTTACAGTGCTATCTTCGACAAGACGATACACAGAATCAATCTGGTCGATTATTGCCAACTGACTATCGTCAAACTGCCACTCCTTTGCCATATATCGCAGAACGTCTGGCCAACAAGACAGCTCATTATTTTCTGTGGACCCACTTCGCACACTGCTGCAAGACAGCAATAACGCAGCCATCAAAGAGAGAAAAACACTACTTGATACTTTTTTAATCATCATACTACTTTTTTCTATTGTACGTATTTTTGTAGAAAAGTTAACATTTTTTATTCTCAATATTACGAACCTTTCTGCTGAACAATTTGAATTCGAAACTGTTCTTGTCAGCTTCTTCCAGCTTTTTCTCGAAATCGACGGAAGAGATGTTTTTGTCGTTGAAGGCCGTCACCAATGCATTCTCGTCCTCTTCTTCTTCGACAGTAATTTGACAGCCGTTGGCCATCGACTCTTCGCGCATCATCAAATAGGTAGGGACATATTGTGGACAGAGTTTCACCAGATGCCGGCAGGAGTCAATCACCGATTTGCCCATCGCCTTATTAAGTTGAGCCTCGAATAGGTATTCCTTTTTGTCGATTGCTATTGTTTCGTCGCCTTTTTTAGAAGTATTGACAATCAACTCGTGCATAGCCATTGCCTCGTCAAACCGTTCCAGGCGATATAGTGCACGCCCTTTGATGAACATAGCTTCCAAGCAAGGCTTTACATTAAGAACAAGATCTGCATAACCGATAGCCTCGTCATAGCGTCCACTGTACAGGCAGAGTACTGCATTCAAAAAATTGCAAGTCATACTGCAGTCTTTCAGCAGTGCGACATCGCCGGTCGAACCCATCAGACACTCATCGTCGAGCATAACGTCGAACATCTGTTTAGCCTTCAACGCAGCGCTGCGATAATCGCCTTTCCTCATTTTGTCAATCGTGTACATAAGACACACCTTTGCCGCTCCGTCGAAATCCTGCTTTTTGAAACACTGTGAAAACTGTCGTCCGAAAACCAGCTCCTCATCAATCATAGGTACATCGTTGAACGAGTTGGCAAATGCCTTAATCTCCGAGTTTTGCACGATATGGTGAGGGCGCAACTTGTTGCTCAAAGACAGGCCATCTACGCTTCGCATACGGCTGATAGCCACGTATGCGTGTCCCGGAGCAAAAGTGCCACGCGTCAGGTCGAAATGCATACGGTCGAGTGTCATACCCTGCGACTTATTTATTGTGATTGCCCACGCAAGCTTAATGGGGTATTGCACGAAAGTTCCAACGACTTCCGATTCCACCCTGTTTGTTTCGGGATTATATACGCTTTCCTTGCTCTCCCATTGCAACTTCTCAACCTTCAGTTCCTTTCCGTCGACCAGACGTACTTTGATTTGCTCGTCACTCAAATCTGTGACGATGGCGATTGTTCCATTCACAACACCACGCGGATAGTCGTTGCGGCAGAAGATAACCTGTGCGCCGATCTTGAGGCACAGCTTTGCCGGGACGGGCGCATCCTGAAGCTTAAACTTCCCTTCAATCTCGCCCTCGTAGCTGAACTCCTCCGAATCAATCTCGTCCAAACGCATATCGTTGATGTTATCAGCAATCCTGTTATAGGCTGTTAACGTCACTGAATAGTCGCCCACCTTGTCGTCGCGACTAACACGCTGGTTGAGGTATTCGAAATCCTCCAGAGTGTTTTCACCAACACGCATACGATTCAGGATTGAAAGGAATGGCTCATCTTGCTGCCGATAGACCTTCTGAAACTCTATCTTAGGCAGATTCATCCGTTTCAGCGCGAATGCCTTATAGAAATACGGTGTGCCGTTGCCATATAGTGCGCATAGCATATCTTCGTCGGCAGTACCCCTTTTGACAACAGGCGGCAGCTGGAACAAGTCACCGACAAAGACCACCTGCTTGCCGCCAAAAGGCAGATGCGAATGAGTCAACGCCTTGAGAAAACGGTCCATACCGTCCACCAGGTCGGCGCGCACCATCGAAGCTTCGTCGATGATGATAGTATCAGTGTTTTCAAGTGTCCGTCTTTTATCCAGCGATACCTCGAAACCTGTATTTGGGCCAATCACCTCGAATGGGAACCCGAAGAACGAGTGCATCGTCTGGCCGCCGACATTGAGGGCTGCAATTCCCGTTGGTGCCAGCACCAAGAAATTCTTCTTGATGAGCGTTTGAATACCCTTAATAAAAGTGGTCTTACCTGTACCCGCCTTACCTGTAATAAAAAGGCTGGTGTTGGTCTTCTCAATCATCTCGAACGCTTTCTGCTGCTCGAGGTTGTCGGCGTCTAACTTGAATTCTTTGTTTTCCATATTGGTTGTTCTTTTGGTTTCGATTGCAAAAGTACAACCAACGGACGCAATCTTTTTGCGCTATATAAATCAAAAAAGGTCGACACAACAAATGCCGACCAATTAAAAAGCATAGAGGACTCGACTTTAGAAGCAAGCTACTTAACTAGCACTACTCTACAAGCATAATAAGGATACTGGTTAAAATATGGATTTGTGTTTTCATCTTTTTCTATCACTTTAACTTTTTTACCCAACCATCCGCGCTCTTCAATTGTTTTTTTATTTACTAAGTATCTATCTCCAATATGGTAAATCCCATCGTGTATTTCCACGATGCCAACGTCTTCATTGATTTCTGTTTGGTTATTATCAGGCTTATCTAGCAGAACCCATTTCTTACGGTTTTCTTCTTTATCCGGATGATTTTTAATATAGTTGTTCATCCACTGAAGTATTTCGCAAAACTGGAGAGCAATGCTAAAAATTAATAGTTTTGAATTCGCGCCAATGGTTTTCAAGTGATTATCGAATTTTTGAATCTCCTTGTCGCTTAATATGGTTGGAAGAGAAGGATTAAAAGAATGGGAAGCCGCATTACCCAGATTAACAATCAATGACATCATATCTTGTATGTGTCTTGGAACAATTCCCCCAGTATCGAGTTTGTATCCTATCTTTTCAGCCGGCCTGCCAATAACAAACATAAAACATTGATTTATATTAACATCCCCTTTTTGAAAAAAAGCATTAGGAATGATATTAACTTTCCCTAAAGACCTAAAGACTTGCTCCAAAGCTTTCCGAAGTGGGTTATATAAATATTTAGGATTAAAATCAGGATGAGAACTTGGAAAGTGCACAGCCTCTAAAATGGTCAAAATGTCATCACAAACATCGGCATTGAAGCTTTGTAACTCCTCATAAATATCTCGATACATCTCCTGTATCTGAATCCTGCATGATTTTTGAGCCTGTTTTTTTATTCGTTCAAATAATGCTTTTCTGTCAACATTCTTGGAATAGAACTTCTTGTGCTCTTTTTCTGTCCAGTCACAATCCCATTTCAAGCGTTTGTCGTTAATAGAATCCGAGACTTCTGTCTCAGAGCCACCAGTTAAGACATACCAAGGAATAATTCGACCTCTTCTCTCGCAAATAGTAGAAATGTCATCCAATGCTTCACGCAAAAACACAATCGCATTATCTGCGCTATCTTGATGGTATTTACATTTAGCGTCAAGAATAATAGCCGACCATCTGTCAAACTCCCTTTCTAATTCAGATCTTGCATCATCCCAGCAAGGTTTTGGCACTAGTTGCAAGCCAATGTCTCCTGCTTCCAAGGGATATGTCTTTGTTACTATTGGGTCATCTTCCACCCAAAGCACCTGTATTAAATCATTGTCAATCATCCGTTGTATTGTAATTTGAATAAGTTTGTATTTGCATTGTTGAATGTCAAAATATATTTGACTGTGAAATCGTCTTTGGGAGAGGAAACTATTTCTACATTCCCATTATATCGGCTCATTATATCTTTGATTTCATTACAACCGATACCGTTATGCCCATCTTTATGAAGGGCGGTTGATACACCGTATTCAAGCAACGATGCGGTGTCTCTATCTTCTGGTATTGGAGTACCATTATTATCAATTTCGACAATCAACGAAGTCCCATCTGTGTGCCACGAAAATCTCAATTGATAATCTTTTCGAGAATCATCTGTGAATGCATACGCTGTTGCATTGGAAAGAATATTGTTAAATACTTTTTCTAATGCATCTTTGGGAAACACAAAAGTGTTTAGTGGATTTCCTTTTCTACACACTACACTACCATTGATATTTATCAAATTGTGCTTTACTTTATTGTTATCTTTTTCCCAAGTTAAGACGGGTTTGAAATTCAGCCAAGATTTTTTTTCTTTATTAATATAGTACTCTATGAACTCTTCGGGATCGATTGATTCTGGTTTTGAGAAAGAATATTCCACATCTGCGATATGCTCCAATACTGGCATCATATCTTTTATTTCTGCTGAAAGATATTCAAATGCCTCTTTTACAGTTGTGCCTTGAACTCGAGAGATAACGCTATTGTCTGTCAGTTGTCCATTTTGACGGATCCTATATTGATTCAACGCATAAAACATAGCCTCAATGGAAGATAATGACTGCGTTAATGAATGTTTGCGCATTCGAATTGCTTTGGCGTAATTCTCCTTTTCCTGCTTCATTTCTATCAATGAAGAATTTAAAGCTTCATAGTTTACTTCAGACATAAAAGCCAGTCTTTCTTTGTCATTATGTCTCTGAACCAAAATTTTGTCAATCACATATGGTAGTCTACTAATTTCTCCGTCACAAATTTCAGATATTTGCTTTTGTACTTGTGGCTCAAATAGCAAAGCAGTAATGTACCGGACATCAACTCCTTCTTGCGGCAATACGCAAAGACAATTAGTGTAAGCTATGCCACCATCGGGCACTACAGTTGTATAGCCGACCCTTATACCCTCTCTGCTTCCGCTCAGAAGAGCACAAGGCTTTTTTGCCACGCCGTACCGTAACCGCAAGAATTTTGTTTCGGATCCGGTTTCTCCAATATTACCTATCGATTTTTGGTCAAGATTTGCATCCTTATAACATTCTCCAAGTAAAGAGGGCATAACCAAGGGCATATACTTTACCTTATCATAAAGTGTCCATCCCTTCCCTTTTACAAACTCTGCTAAATCTTTTTCTTCGCTTACTCTTGTTTTCTCAATTTGTACAAGGTGGGACAGGGGTACACCGTTCTTTTGTCGAGTAGTAAGGTAGTAACTAGGCCATAAAACATCTGGGTCTAGTTCACTTGAATCAATGTGTTTGACTTTTGACAAAGCCTCGTCCTTGATGCAGACCTCTTTATTATTGCATTTGCTTATCTCAAGCAAAATATTCTTGTCTTTGCCTGTTCCCCAGAAAGACTCTTCCTCGAAAGCCACGATGGAGGAAACAGCCTTTTCCTTGACCACAAGTGAGCGAAAGTCAATGACAGCTTTCTCATTCGAATCATCGAAATATTTACCTGCCATTTCATCCATAAATTCGGAGAAAAATAACATTTTCCCATTAGGTTTCAAAAGCCCATATAATGCTTCTATATCTTTACATTCTGTTCCGAGTATTTTCTGAGCAAAATATTTTTCCTCATTGACTCGGAGAATGACAGCATCCATAGATCCCTTTTCGGGCAACGAATATGAGTATTCTTCAAAAATCCCCTTACCTGAAACAATTTCTGATTGGATTCCAGTTGCAAATAGTCGTATTTGCCCCAATGCCCAAATTTCAGTATCTTTATGTTGATGAGAAACACTCTGATGGCTCATTCCTGTAAATCCGTAAATGATACACCCCGGGAATAGCACGGCAAGGTCACAATACTCGCTGTCTGCAATAAAAACCTTTGAACCCTTTTGTGGATTCACATACTCTTTGACAAGCCGTATACGATTAGCCAAATCGCATTGGTTAGAATAATCGCGCATATACCATTCTTTCCTGTGGGCAAACTCATAAGAAACCACTTCTGTGAAGCGATCGCACAGAAATGACATTTCATCATCCGTGAGTGCTTCGTCGTAGAAATTTTCTGCAAACTCGGACAAAGCCTCTGCTATTTGGACATCAGTATCTTCGCCTGCAACCTTTTTGTATAAAGTTATCAGCAGTTGTTCATCTGCATTGGCGGAAATTTCGACAGGGAACAAAAATTCCGACACACCGTCAAACTCGTAACTTTTTTTGCAGTGATTCTTTACATAGTTACGATATTTTGCGATGAGATTCTCTACTGTGAAGCTATTCTGTACGTACTCCATGGTTTTCTGTTTTGATTGGTTAATACTTTAAGCGATAATAATAAGAACTTTTTTCGTTTGCAAAAGTACAACCACTATGCGCAACTTATTTGCGCGGAATCCACATTTCTACTTGTCGAGTTTCGGATTTGTCATATAGGTTTGCCCTGGTGTGTGGCTTGGTTTAGTGCGTAGGAGTATTCCTTCGGCTACCAAATCAGGAATAATTGAATTTTGCAGATAGTCTGGGCTCTTTCTTAGAAGTGTTGCTAATTCATCAATAGAATGATCAACAATACATACTTCAATGATGCACTCCCGCAACTGTTCTTTGGTCATTCTCGGCCTGACTTTCTTTTTAACTATTCTGTCGACTATTCGCTTGTTCTCCACAAAATGGTCAGTTGCAACATTGTCACCGGAAGTTCCAATATTAGTTCCAATATTAATCCCGTTAGTTGTGTTGTCTATCAATTTATTAGCATCAATATTAGTTGTATCATTAGTTCCAACATTAGTTGCAATATTAGTTCCAATATTATCACGCCAAATGGTGGTGACAAACTCGGCACTCAAGTCTATTTCTGGAGCCAGGAGACGGGCTTCCTGCATCCGGCGGATATTTTCTGTTATGCCGGTACCATATTTCTCGATATAGCCCATCTGGTACATGACTTCGAGTCAAAAACAAGCTGTCGCTCTTTTGAAAACTCTGATTGTACGCTGCTTATAAATACTTTATATTTGGGCATATTTATCTTGTTATTCTNNCGGATAGGAACCGTGTTCTTTCATCAGGTCAGCTTTGGTGAGTTCAACTGGCAATGTGCCAGGATTGCGCACCACGATACGGTTGCGAAAGACAGAAACCTGAACACTCCCAGTGCTGTTGTAGTCGCGATGGGCTAC
>DBXH01000051.1:79598-84027 GCA_002309335.1 Bacteroidales bacterium UBA1217
ACCGACAGTTTCGACATCACCCAACTGGTAGCTTGGCTGATTTGCTCTGCCACACTGCCTTCAAATGTTTTATAGTCCTCGATGGGCTTTACCGTCTCCGTACCGAGGAACCAGGCACATTTGACCACTGCCGAGGGGAAAAAGTATTGCGGGTCGTTGGCGAACATAAGCAATGCACCATTGCTGGGCTTGTCCTGTCGCAACAATCTCAGATGTTTAAGCACCGTCATCGGGTCGGAGTCTTCGGACAATGGGAATCCACGTTTTTGACGGGCCTGATGCAGAAAGTCCTTAATCTTCTTCGCGTCGATGTCGGCCATAGAGGCATCATCACGGGTTTGCTCATCAAAACTTAATGTCTGGATAACGCCTTTGTATTTAAGGTATGCATACAAGGATTGTTTCACCAGAGAAACCAATACAGATGGGTTTGAGAAAACACGATAGGAAAGTTCATTCTGCACCGTTCGGAAGAAGCGTTCTTCCTCCTCTTCACGCTTTTGTCCGTCCATATCGCTGATAAATGCAACTCTCCACGCATTGCTTTCTCCTGCGGCTTGGTATTCTTTCTCAGTCGGAGAAATACCTTCCGGCAATATGTTTCCATACCTCTTACCTATCAACAGGAGGTAAACCTGGCACGAGGAAGCCTCGTCAATATAAAGCTGGCGAGGATTAGTATCCTGTGCGGCAATCTGTTCAAATATGAACGGCTCAAAGTGTTGCCCAATCAACTCGTCAGTGCGGATGAAGTCAAAAATGCGCTGCCGCTCTTGGGCAAACTCTGATTGTACGCTGCTTATAAAAACCTTATACTTCGGCATTTTGGATAAATTGTTTGGGCGTCAAGAAAACACCATTTTAGATTTGCAAAATTACGCATTATTCTTCATCTGGACAAATGTTTTTGTTCGCACAAATACAACGTTTTTCTTCATTATAATGATTTTATTATGCAAATCTCTTAATATGAATTACATAAAAAGTGTTAATCTTACTCTTTATAGGCCTGGTACATCTCTTCAACACGCTTAATGACACTGAGACGTATCTCATTGGGCGAGAGCACAACCAGGTCGGCACCAAAGGATGTAAGCTCTCGAATAAGCTCGTAATTCTCAATGCATTCTATTGAGAAGAATGCTCCGCCTTCATAAGCGGGGTACTGTCGACGCAATGCTGCTTCTTTTTCTCCCCTGTAATGCCGCTGCGATTCGTGCAAAGGCTTGGTAAGGACATATCCCTTCGAATGGTCACTGACCCAAAAAAGTATAGTTTGCACAGGGCGGTCATCGTAGAGGCTGACGCCGATAATATCCTCGAAAAGCTCGCTGATATCGCCTTTGTACGGGATATACCGACGAGAATGCAGCACGACAAACTTATCTATCTGGTCAAGGCGGAAATTTAACAGTTTTCCGGTGTCCTCGGCCGCAGCAATTAGATACCAACGGCGGTTGTACTCCTTGAGCAAATAGGGATGAAGCACTATCTGCCTCACATTGTCAACGTCGGAGAAAGTATGGTAGTACAGTTCTATCACCTGTTTCTGAGAGATAACGGTGAAGAGTTCGCCAAACAAGGACGAGTTCTCAAGTGGGTTCTTGGTGAAGGAGATAATCTGCCGGTCGGATTTGATATCAAGTCCGGCTCGTAACGCCTCCAACCTGTCGAGATTGGGCAGGCCGTCAAACTGGCCAAGCAACTTCATAGTCTCGCCAAGAATGAGTTTCTCTTCGTCAGACATTTTCTGCTGGTAGATGGAAAAGGAACGGTCGCGATAGCGATGGCAGCTTTTCTTGACGGTCTTATTTGGGTTTTTCTGGCTCACCTCGTCAATCTGATAGTGCTCAATATCAGCCTTGAACGGCCCGTTTTCAAGATAGTTGAGATCGTATTCAATGGTGCGTTTGCTTACGGGAGCAAGACTCAGTTCGTGCAGTTCATCGTTGACCAATTGCCGTAGATCCTCGGTGGAATAATGATGATAACGGTTGGCCAAAAGGCGGTCAAGTATCTTGTATCTGGTTTCGGCATTCTTGTTGGCTGGCATAGGACAAATGTGTTGAATTGTTTAGCTGTTTATTTGCTTAATTGTTATTTCTAAATCAATCAATTAAATAATCGGCAAATACTGTTTAATTATGAACCACTACTTTTTTTGATGTGATTTTCGAATGCAAAAGTACGAATTTCTGACGAAATATATTTGCGCTGGATGTTTTTTTTCTTAGAGATATCCTATATCTGTCCTTTTCAAAACACTATACAGGAATATTAAAAAAAGCGGCCTCTGTTGATAGGGGCCGCTCATTTTAATATTTTCTGTTCTTATATCTCCTTGCCGAAGACGGCGCGGGTCATAAGAGGCTCGGTCTCGTAGGTGGTGCCCCAGATCTTTTCGGCCTCGTTACCGATAATCTGCGGGTTGGTATAAGCCCATATAACATTGTTTTTGATTGCATTGCGGTTCATCTCGGCATAATAGATCGAGTGAACGCCGCGCTTCTGCCATTCGGGGTGCACACCGTTGAGCAGCAAGTCGATAGAATCATATTTATGCAACGCACGCAGCAGGTGGTACCATCCGAAGGGGAATAGGCGTCCGTTGGCTTTCTTGTATGCCGGCCCCAAGCAGGGGATGCTTAGACCAAAAGCGATGAGATTATCGTCCTTGTCGACAACGAAGTTGCAGAAATCAAGATTGATAAAGGGGAAATATTCCTTGATATAGACATCAATTTCTTTCTCCGTCATCGGAACGAAGTCAAAGAGATCCTTAAAAGCGTCGTTGAGTGTGTGGAAGAACTTACGGGCATAGGGATATACCTCGCTGCGTTTCTTGAATTTCAGCAGTTTAAGGTTGTAGCGTTCTAGTATCAAGCCGTTGATACGCGCCACTTTGTCCGGTATAGGCTGATTGGCATGCATCTTGTATTGCCCCCAGCGGCAAAGTATCTTGCAATCAAGGCGTTCAATAAATTTAATATAATACTCGGGATTGTAGAGCGTGGTCATATTCTGATAACCGTCGAAGTTGTCTATCACCCAGCACTCCTTGTCCATATCGGTGAAGCCGAAAGGACCTTCAATCTCAGTCATTCCTTTGCTGCGGCCATATTCCACGACCTTGTCGAAAAGGGCCTTGCAGACATCGAAATCCTCAACGAAATCGAACCATCCAAAGCGGACAGCCTTCTTGTTCCAACGTTCATTGACAGAGTGGTTTATGATTGCTGCCACGCGTCCCACGATCTTGCCGTTAACCGAAGCAAGAAACATTTTGAGGTCGCTATGTTCGAGTGAAGGGTTCTTGTCTGTCAGAATAGCCCTCTCGTCGCGGTTCAGCGGCGGGATGTAGGAAGGCACATCCTTAAAGAGTTTGTTTGGAAATTCAATGAATCTGTTAAGGTCGCGGCGACCATTGACTTCACTAATAACAATGTTCTCCATAAAAAAGCGAAAGGACTTTAAGGGCCTTCCTCAAGGACCCTAAAGTCCTTAAGGACATAGGCCGAGTGATGAAATTATAATAATCCCAATTTTTTAAAGCATTTAACAGTCTTTTCGACCGCAAAATCTACCTGCTCAATAGTATGCGTAGCCATCCAGGCAAGACGNNGCGGGCGATATGACCGGATTTACGAAGACTCCCTCGTCGAGCAGCATCTTCGTTACCATAAATGTCTTCTCGTTGTCGCGCACGTAGAGCGGTATGATAGGTGTCTCTGTGTTGCCAATCTCGAAGCCCGCATCGCGGAACGATTTTAGGGCATAGTTGGCCACCTTCCAGAGGTTTTCCTGGCGTTCCGGCTCGCTGCGCATAATCTCGATAGCTGCTATTACGGAAGCCGTTGCCGAAGGCGGAATGCTTGCGGTGAAGATGTAGGGGCGCACATTGTGGCGCATCCAGTTGATGGTATCTTTGTCGGCAGCGATAAAGCCTCCGATAGAAGCGAGTGACTTAGAGAAGGTACCCATAATGAGTTCCGTCTTGTCAAGCAGATTGAAGTGGTCGGTAACGCCACGGCCCTCGCGTCCAAAAACGCCCAAACCGTGAGCCTCGTCGACCATAAGCGTAGCCTGGTATTTGTCGCACAACACCTGCATTTCAGGCAGCTTAGCCACATCGCCTTCCATACTGAAAACACCATCGGTAACCACCAACTTGGCGGCATCCAACGGACAACGTTGCAGCACACGCTCAAGGTCCTTCATATCGTTGTGGCGATACTTCAAAGTGTTGGCAAAAGTCAGACGTTTGCCCTCAATAATAGAGGCGTGGTCCATCTCGTCGAAAATGACATAGTCGTTGCGACCCGTGATGCAGGGAATGACGCCTGAATTGGCTTGAAATCCAGCCGAGAACAGCATTACGCCATCCTTGCCAAGGAAATCGGCCAAGATGCCTTCAAGTTTATGATGTATG
>DBXH01000058.1 GCA_002309335.1 Bacteroidales bacterium UBA1217
AGGTCCTTGAACAGGTTGTAGTTCTTAACGACCTGCAGGTACACTTCGGGCGAGTGCTCGTCGGTGCCTTTGGGAAGGTCGATCTCGGCCTTGGTCACGTGGAGCAGGCTGTAGGGGTTGCCCTCGCACTCAACGCGAGCTTCTTCAGAATTCAGAACGTCGTAGGGACGTGATGCCAGTTTCTCGACGATGTCCACCGGGGGGCGGAATCCTTTAAAGGGTTTGATAACGCTCATATTGTGTCTGTTTTAATTGTTGATTTTTAAGTTTGTTTGTGGCTGCAAAGATACAAACATTTTCCGATATGGCGAAATTATTTTTTCTCGGTACGGAAAATCTTGTACCCAAGCATTGCTATCAGTATCGACATCAGCGGCGAAACGATGTTGAAAAAGCAGTAAGGTAGGTAGGTAAGTGTGGGTACGTGAAGCACAAGTGACTGTGTCATACCGCAAGTGTTCCAAGGCACAAGAACGGATGTGACTGTTGCCGAGTCTTCGGTCGAACGGCTCAGCAAACGCCCCTCAAAGCCTTTCTCGTTGTACAACTTCTTGTAGATGTTGCCAGTGAGTACTATGCTGAGGTATTGATCGCCCGTGACCATATTCGAGAACAATCCTGTCGCCACCGTTGTCGTCACCAGCGACCGGCGTCCGCTGATGCCTCGTGCCAGCGCCGAAGTGATACTTTGCAGCATTCCGGTTCCCGCAAGGGCTCCGCCGAAGGCGGCAGCACAGAAGATAAGGAACACCGTACTCAGCATACCCCTCATACCGCGTGTCTGCACAAGGTTGGTAAGAGTCTCGTTGCCAGTATCGATGGTGGTGCCGTTGTAGTAGGTCAGCATCAGGCCGCGGAAGCTGTTGCCATCTCCGATTTGCGCCACAATTTCAGGCTGGGCGAACAGCATTACCATTCCAGCCATCAATGCCGAGAGAAACAGCACTATTGTTGCCGGCAGCCGAAGTGCTATGAGCACTGCTGTAGCTACCGGAACGAGGAGTAGCCAGGGATTGACGACAAAGACATCCTTCAGTCCGTCGGCGAACTGGGCCGACTGCTGGGCGTCACCGGGAGTGTGGCATATGCTTGCAACGAGGAATATAGTCAGCGCGATGGTGAACGAAGGCACTGTGGTGATAAGCATATAGCGAATGTGCTTGAACAGCGGCACCTCGCCCACCGACGAGGCCAGCACCGTGGTGTCGGAGAGTGGTGATATCTTGTCGCCGAAATAGGCGCCGGAGATTATGGCTCCAGCGGTCCATCCCATAGAGTAGCCGTGCGCCGTGCCGATGCCCATTAAGGCGATGCCAATAGTGGCTATGGTGGTCCACGAGCTGCCAGTCACAAGCGATACAAGGGCGCAGATAATGCAAGCAATGAAAAGGAAAACGGAAGGACTGACAATCTTCATTCCATAATATATCATCGTCGGTACAACGCCGCTCATCATCCAGCTGCCCGACACGGCACCGATTAGGAACAGGATGAGTATGGCGCCTCCGATGGTGCGCACATTGTCAGAGATGGCGTGGTCGATGTCCCTCCACGGCACCTTGAAGAACAGCATACCCATCGTCACCGCCACAGCCGCCGCGATGAGCAGTGCCGTCTGGCTGGCCCCGTCGAGGGCGTCCGAGCCGAATTCCCTGATGACAAGCACCTGCAGCGTGATCAGCACCGCCAGCGGCACCAAGGCTATCAACCACGGAATGCGATGCAAATGAGTGCCGTCGGGCATATCAATATCAGACATATTACAATGCAATTTTGGCTGCAAAGATACTCATTTTTTGAGAATTGGCGAAAATTTTTTGCCAAATTGGAAAATATGCGTAATTTTGCAGCCGATTTCACAAGGAAATCACGAAGCGTTTATGCTTGTTCTGTGTATGGGAACCTAGGAAATTCCAAAGTGCTACAGAATTAGTGTAATGGCTCTTCGCTTATTCAGCGTGGGCTTATTGCATCTTTTCAGCACAAGGTTATTCCTAGGACCTCCATACAGGATTGGTGTAACGGCGCCACGCTTCTTTTATATTGTTGCTCAACGAGGTGCGGGAGAGCATTAGAAGTTGTACCCGACACAAACTAGGGTTATTTATATGGGAACAGTATTTTGCCCTGAATGTGGATATGAGATTAGCGACCAAGAAACCAAATGCCCTTTTTGCGACGCGGAACTTCCTTGGTCAAATAACAAGTCCTCCATAGGTGTAAAAAAGCCTCAATCCACAAAATCCCCTGAAAAAGTATATCAAGTATACCAAGATGGTATAAAAGATGATGCGAATAATAGAACGGATGCAGAAAAAGTACTTGGAACTATTGCATCAATAATATTTTGGGTTGGAACAATAGTATGCTGCATTGTTTTCATCATCGGCTTATATATTTTGTTGGCAAATATTGATAGATGGAGCGGAAAAGAAGAACGCACACTGGGACTTATCTTAATGGGTGCAAGTGTAGTGCTGTACTTACCAACTCTCGTCTCTTGGGCGAGCCTAAAACTGATGGTGAATATCTCACGCAATTTATTTGAGATAAAAGCAATATTAGCCAAAAACAAATAATAAGTCCTAGTTGTGTCGGATTTGTAAATCCTTACATTAATTTGCGTCGGAGCGCAGATCCGCCGCAACGAGTTCCAAAAGCAAAGAGGCTTGCACATCGGTGCAAGCCTCTTTAGTAATAGATTATTTTGCGCTTCGCTTGGCCCTTTTTCAAAGGGCAGCACCCGCAAGGGGTGCTTTCTCCGCTTCGCTATCGAAGAGCCAAATCGTTGGCTCTTCTTCACCCTTCGTAGAACGGCATCTTGACGGTGACGGCCTTGAGGAGTTTCTCGCGGATCTTGATGTAGATTTCGGTGCCGGTCTTGGCGTAGTCGGCGCAGATGAGGGCGGTGCCGATGTTCTTGCCGGTGCTGGGGCTGGGCGAGCCGCTGCGCACCTCACCGATCTTCTTGCCTT
>DBXH01000061.1:0-178 GCA_002309335.1 Bacteroidales bacterium UBA1217
TGCCGTCTGCAGCTCACCCGCGACCCGCGTCCGCTGCCCACTATGCACCTCAATCCCGCCAAGAAGAACATCTTTGATTTTGACTACGACGACTTTACGCTCGAAAACTACAACCCTCATCCCCACATCAAAGGCGAAGTGAGCGTGTAGACAATTATGAATTTTGAATTTTTGAATT
>DBXH01000061.1:290-3593 GCA_002309335.1 Bacteroidales bacterium UBA1217
TCGATGTTGCAAAACACCTTCCACCGTTTCGAGACGGTTTGCCCGCGCGAGAATATCATCATCGTCACCACCAAGGCTCACGAGGCTCAGGTGCGAAAGCAGATACCCGAATTGCTCGACTATCAGGTGCTCTGCGAACCCTTCCGTCGCAACACGGCTCCATGCATCGCTTACGCAGCGTCGATAATCAACGAAATCAACCCCAACGCCAATGTCGTAGTCACTCCTTCCGACCACGCCGTTTTCGGCTCTGATGAGTTCAGCCGCAACATAGCCGATGCCATCAAGATGGTCGACTTGCACGATTGGATTGTGACGCTCGGCGCCCGTCCCGTCAACCCCAACATCAAATACGGCTACATCCAGTTCCGCGAAGCCGGCATTCGCGGCACTTCCTCCAAGATTCACAAGGTCATCACTTTCGTCGAGAAACCGCCCTACGATATGGCTTGTCAGTTCATAGCTTCGGGCGAATTCCTGTGGAACGCAGGTATCTTTGTCTGGCGGCTGCCTGTGCTGATGAACGCTTTCCGCAAGCATCTGCCTCTTATCGCTGAAAAGTTCTTTGACCTCACGCTCGATACTCCCGTCAAACAACTCAAGGATGTTTATACTCAGGCTCAAAGCATATCGGTCGACTATGGTATCATCGAGAAGGCTGACAATGTCTATGTGCTTGAGGCCGAGTTCGGCTGGTCGGATGTCGAAACGTGGGATTCGCTCTATATNNGTCGACTACGGCATCATCGAAAAGGCAGAAAACGTCTATGTCCTTGAGGCAGAATTCGGTTGGTCTGACGTCGAAACGTGGGATTCGCTCTATATGGCTAAGCCGAAGGACAATAATGGCAACGCCATCGCTTCGGGTCACGTGCTTACATACGACTCGAAGAATTGTATGGTGCATCTGCATCCCGACAAATATGCTGTCATTCAAGGCCTTGACAACTATATCGTTGCCGCCGGCACTGACACTCTGCTCATCTGCCGCAAGGATCAGGAAGACCAGCTGATGAAGTTCAACTCGGACATCGAACTGATGAGGACCAAGAAGAAATAAGTTTTACTGTTGCACAATAAAGAGGAGAATGTCGCGTTAGAAGAAAAATATTTTATAAGATGAACGATTCGATGATACAGACGATACGTGATTACTTAGCCACACAGCCGGTCTTGAAAGCTTGGCTGTTTGGCTCATATGCACGTGGCGAGGAGACCCCGGAGAGCGATGTGGATATTTTGGTGAAATTTGATCACGAAAATGCTACCATTGGATTGTTTGAATATGTTCGTATGATGATGGGACTTTCGGATTGCATCGGAAAAGAAGTTGACCTTGTTGAAGACGGCACTCTTTTGCCGTTTGCAGAAAGCTCCGCCAATAAAGATAAAAAATTGATATATGAGAGAACAGCTTAGAGACCCTGGCCGTTTGAGTCATATACTGATGGCCATTGATAATGTGCACAATTTTCTTGATGGGAAAAGTTTCGACGTTTTTTGTTCTGATAAAATACTTTTTTTCGCAGTTGTGAAGAACTTGGAGATTATTAGCGAGGCTGCTAACTGCATCACAAAAGAATTTCGTTTACAGCATCCTGAAGTGGAATGGCCTGTGATTATTGGTATGCGTCATGTGTTAGTTCACGACTACTATAACATTGATGCAAAAACTGCTTGGCAAACAGCCAAAGAAAATATACCGGTACTTCGTCCTCAAATTGAGGCTTTGCTTGAACAATTGAAATAAATCAACACAATATTATGCAACGACTTAAAATACAATATTTACTAAAAGAAGACGTGAGTGCTCTGATTGGCACCACGATTTGTGTAAAGGGATGGGTGCGCACCAAGCGCGGCAACAAGAACGTTGCCTTCATAGCCCTCAACGATGGCTCGATTATCCACAACATACAGATTGTCGCCGACCCCGCCAAGTTTGAAGAGGAGCTGAAACACATCACCACTGGCGCCTGCATCGGTGTCGAAGGTAAGCTGGTCGAGAGTCAGGGCTCGGGTCAAGCTGTCGAAATTCAGGCTGAGAACATCGTCATCTACGGCGAAGCCGACCCCAACACTTATCCTCTGCAGAAGAAGGGCCACAGTATGGAGTTCCTGCGCGAAATCGGACACCTGCGTCCGCGTACCAACACCTTCGGCGCTGTTATGCGTATGCGTCACGAAATGGCTTACGCTATCCACACATTCTTCCACAACAAGGGCTTCTACTATTTCCATACTCCGCTCATCACAGCCAGCGACTGCGAAGGTGCAGGCGAGATGTTCCAGGTTACTACGATGGACCTCAACAATATCCCCAAGAAGGAGGACGGCTCGGTTGATTACGAACAGGACTTCTTCGGCAAGCAGACGGCCCTTACTGTCAGCGGCCAGCTGGAAGGCGAGCTCGGTGCTACGGCTCTGGGAGCCATCTACACCTTCGGTCCTACCTTCCGCGCCGAGAACAGCAACACTCCACGCCACCTTGCCGAGTTTTGGATGGTGGAGCCCGAGATGGCTTTCTACGACCTCGACGATTTGACGGCTTTGGAGGAGGAGTTTATCAAATTCCTCGTCAAATGGGCTCTCGACAACTGCAAGGAGGACCTCGAGTTCCTCAACAATATGATCGACAAGGGCCTCATCGAGCGCCTCAAGAGCGTCATCAATACCGACTTTGTCCGCCTGCCTTACACCGAGGGTATCAAGATTCTTGAAGAGGCCGTCGCCAAGGGTCACAAGTTCGAATTCCCCGTCAGCTGGGGCGTTGACCTCGCCAGCGAGCACGAGCGCTTCCTCGTCGAGGAGCACTTCAAGAAACCGGTCATTATGATCGACTATCCGAAGGAAATCAAGGCCTTCTATATGAAGCAGAACGATGACGGCAAGACCGTGCAGGGCACCGATGTGCTGTTCCCGCAGATTGGCGAGATTATCGGCGGCTCGGTACGTGAAGAAAGCTACGACAAGCTGATGACCCGCATCACCGAACTCAATATACCGATGAAGGATATGTGGTGGTACCTCGACACTCGTCGCTATGGCTCCTGCCCCCACGCCGGTTTCGGTCTCGGCTTCGAGCGACTGATGCTCTTCGTCACAGGTATGGCCAACATCCGCGATGTCATCCCCTTCCCGAGAACCCCCAAGACAGCCGAGTTCTAAAACAATATAGTTAGACCCTTATACGTGTTAAAACACGTTGTCCTATTAACCCCACACTAAGCCATAAGGCGCAGTGTGGGGATTGCTATCGTCTGAAGAAATGCGTATTGAATGAACGGAGCAGGAACATCACGA
>DBXH01000061.1:3606-3726 GCA_002309335.1 Bacteroidales bacterium UBA1217
CTTTTGACGTGTTGAAAACACGTTGTACTATTATCCCCACACTAAGCCATAAGGCGCAGTGTGGGTTTTGCTATCGTCTGAAGAAATGCGTGTCGAATGAACGGAGCAGGAACATCACGA
>DBXH01000061.1:3744-9586 GCA_002309335.1 Bacteroidales bacterium UBA1217
CTTTTGACGTGTTGAAAACACGTTGTCCTATTAACCCCACACTAAGCCATAAGGCGCAGTGTGGGGTAATGCTATCGTCTAAATAAATGCGTATCGAAGATACGCTACAACATACTAATACTAATATTAGTGCGTTATACTACTATGAGTTACACTACATCATATTATCATATTGTCTTTCGCACCTATTGCAGCGAACCGACAATACCGGTTGACCACGAACGCGAGCTATATGCCTACATCTATGGGATTGCAAAGAACCTTCATTGTCAGACTTACCGTATAGGAGGTATGCCTGACCACGTGCATATCTTTGTCTCTCTTCCTTCAACGTTGCCGTTGGCTGAGTTTGTCCAACGAGTAAAGACTGATTCAAGTAAATGGATGAAGGCTAATCCAAATTATCCACAATTCAAAGGTTGGGGACGCGAGTATGCAGGATTTAGTTATAGTTTACAAGACAAAGATAAGATTGTGGGCTATATTATGCGACAGAAAGAACATCATCGCAGAGTTTCCTTTGCAGAAGAGTATCGTGCATTCCTTGAAGAGAATGGTATAATGATTAATGGACAATATTTTCTTAAGGATGTGTAGTGGCGTATTTTCAACACGCATTCATAAATACTATCATATACCCCACATTGCGCTCCGTCGTCGCTTAATGTGGGGTTAATAGTATGATGTGCCTTCGGCACATTTTGGGAACTGGCAAAATATTTTTTGCCAATTGGTTATTTTGTTGTATCTTTGCACTCTGAAAACAATATAATATGACTAAGGATAACAACGGAATAAACCGCACTTCGGAGCAGGAACATCACGAGTTGGTTGATGCAATGAAGGGCTTTATGGATAACGGCAAGCCTAAAGTCGGCATTTTTTGGTACGATATTGCGAACGGCTCGCTTTTTGGCGTTGAGAAGATTGATGCCGAACAGGCGGTATTTGTCAATGGGAAAGCGACCATAAGCAAATTGCACAAAACCTATTGGCAGAAGCAACACCATCGAGCCGAAGCTAAAGGCGATACGTCGTCGATATTTTACGCTGAGCATAACTACACTATGATTCCGCGTGGCCGCATCTTCCTTGATGAAGCCACCGACCGCTTCTATGTTTGTGTCGGTCATTGGCTCAACGACATTGACCAAGAGCATTTCCGCGAAGTGCTTGAAGATGAATTCAACCTTCCCGAAGACTTTGACCTTGTAATAGATTACCACTGGGACCTTGGTCACGGCTGGTCGGAGGAACTGCTATGACCGACGACGAGAAATATATGCGGCGGTGCTTTCAACTGGCTGCCAATGGTCTGGGACGGGTGCGTCCCAATCCGTTGGTGGGATGTGTCGTTGTGAAGGAGGGCCGCATCATCAGCGAGGGCTACCATCAGCAATATGGCTGCAACCACGCCGAACGTAATGCCTTGTTGAGAACGGAGAACGGAGAACGGAGAATGGAGAACGCAACACTCTATGTCAACCTCGAGCCCTGTTCTCACTTTGGCAAAACGCCACCGTGTGCCGACCTTATCATCGAAAAGAGGATAAAAAAAGTTGTCTGTTGTAACGACGACCCCAATCCGCTCGTGGCTGGCAAGGGTTTTGCCAAACTCGAGGCGGCAGGCATCGAGGTCGTGCGCCACGTGCTTGAGGATGAGGGACGTGAGTTGAACCGCCGTTTCTTCACCTTTATGGAGAAGCAGCGGCCGTACATTATCCTGAAATGGGCTGAAAGCGCTGATGGCTTTATGGCTCCCGAAGGAAAGGAGAAATACTGGATCAGTAACGAATTCCAGACGATAATGAGCCACAGGATGCGCACCGAGGAGGCTGCAATACTTGTCGGCTCACAGACCTATCTCGACGACCGTCCGCAGCTGACAGCACGCCTCTTTGGTGGCAACCAGCCGCAGCCAATCGTGCTTGATCGTAGAGGAAGATTGAAAGATGTGCCCGACCATTGGCTGCATCTCCGTTGTCAGACTCCCGACGAGGTGATGAGTACGCTTTTTGAAAAGAAAATCCAGTCGCTTATTGTCGAGGGAGGGCGCCAGATACTGGATGCATTTATCACCGCAGGGCTGTATGACGATGTGGTCATCTTCCGCGGTCCCAAGGAGTTCGGCTCTGGTCTGAAGGCTCCTGAAGTGCCGCCAATAGCCCCAAACCGCTTGCATATATATTGATTGATAGTTATGTTTGACGATATATACCATACCATTAAGGCTCCTTCTGAGGGCATATATAAAGAGAAGGGCAGCAAGTTCCTAGCCTTCGCCTTCCCTGTGCGCACCGTTGAGGAGGTGAAGGCTCATCTCGACCAGCTGCGCAAGGACTATTTCGATGCCCGCCACCACTGCTACGCCTACATCCTCGGACCGCGCAAGGACGCTTTCCGCGCCAACGACGACGGAGAACCCAGCGGCACAGGCGGTCGCCCAATTCACGGACAACTGCTCAGCGCCGACCTGACGGACACTCTGATAGTTGTGGTGCGCTATTTCGGCGGTATCCTGCTGGGAGCCTCGGGGCTCGCCAATGCCTACAAGACTGCTGCGCGCGACGCTATTGCTAATGCCGAAATCATAGAGAAAACCATCGACATCCGCTATCGGCTGCACTTCGAGTATGCGCTGATGAACGACGTTATGCGTATCATTAAGGAATACAACCTTGTGCCGCTCAACCAGGATTTCAACCTCGACTGCCGCCTTGATGTTGAGGTGCGCCAGTCGCTGAGCGTCCGCTTCTATGATGCAATAGCCAATCTGCGTGCTGTGAAAGTTGAGCCGGTCTCTTAGTCTTAGTTGCTGGATTATAGTTAATTATAAATGATGTTTCAAAAAATATTCAATGTGCTGTAATATTTTGCCCTACTGAAACGCTTTATATTCGAAAACATCACAGATAGAATGACTCGCGCAGAATACAACAGCAACATAAAAAACTGGTCAGGCAATGTGTTACGCTTTGCCGTCTGGAATTGTGGCGACCGTATGCGCAGCGAGGATGCGATGCAAGAGGCCTTTGCAAAATTGTGGGAAGTGAGGGAGCAGGTGTCGGTCGAGAAGGGGCTTGGTTACCTGCTTACTGTGGCTCGCCACTATCTGATCGACTGTTTCCGTCACGATGTGGTGGTGGCAAAAGCACACGAAGAGATGGCTAAGATGGCCGAGACGAGCACCGTCGACAAATCCCAGTTCGGACTTAGTGACGAGATGCTGCAGGCTCTCAAGAGTCTTCCGGAGGTGCAGCGCTCGATAATTCAGCTCCGCGATGTCGACGGCTACAGCTACAAGGAGATAGGGCAGATGCTCGACCTTACCGACACACAAGTGCAAGTCTACCTCTTCCGCGCCCGCACCAATATGAAGAAATATCTTACAAATAGAAAATCTCCATAAAATTAACCTTAACTTTAACCTTAACCTTGACTTATTAAAAACTTTCAAACATTAAAACCCTATAACTCTTTAACCCGACAATATGAACCTCAACGAAGACAACATAGAACTCTACCTGTTCCGCTACAAGGAAGGTCTGCTCGACGCCGCCGAGAACGCCGAGGTGGAGCGCGCCCTCGCCACCCATCCCGAGTGGCAGGAGCTCGCCGATCTCTACGACCCCGAGCTCACCCTACCTGCAGGCGCCACAATACCTTACGCCGATGTCGAGTCGCTGCGCAATGGAGGCCCTAAGGCCAAGAAGCAGGCGCGCGTCATCCCGATGTGGACCAAGATTGCCGCTGCCGCCTGCCTGCTGCTCTTTGCAACAACGTTAATCCGCTTTGTCGGTGGCTCTGACGGCCAGCCCTCAGGTCCGATGGTCGCAGAAAACAGACCCGACGATACAGCTGTAAATAATGCCTTTGTCGCCGACACGATGATTGAAATGGCTGTCGAGCAGGCTGTTCCGCAGGTATATCAGACCGTCGCCGTCAGCGAGCCGACGCTCCTGGCCGAAACGCATTCTCAGCCCGAAATGCCCGTCGCTGTCGAGTCGCCCAAAGCAGACACCAACGTCTACGAACTTGATATCCCGACTTTGCGCGAAATCAACGACCCGATGGATCAGGAAGTGCTCTACGCCAACATCATCAACTGGCAGGCCGGCAACTCGGAGTCTTTCGATACCCCCTCGCGCCGCCGGCAGCTCCGCAACATCGCCCGCAAAGCGACATCAATCATCGCCAACGCCGCATCCAATTACGGTGAACGCCGCGACGAGGTGGAGGACGCCATCGAAGAAAGAATACAATCCAACCAATTTGTTAATAATTTAATAGCTACAATAGAATGAAAACACGTATTACCTTTATCAGCCTTGTCCTTATGCTGAGCGTTGCCGTCAGCAGCTGGGCACAAACAAAAACAGTTCGCGAGAACATACCTTGCAATAGCATAACCAGCATTAATGCCCTTGGCAAAACCCATCTCGTATGGATTCACGACAAGGAATGCTATGTGCAGATTTCGTACGATCAGCAACAGATCGACCCGCAAGGGAAATACAATGTCTCTGTCGAGGGCAACACGTTGACTTTCAACGACGGGACGGGCAAGTTGAATTACGAGCTCCACCTCGACAGCAACAACGTCGAAATCACACTCAATGGCTCGGAAGTGGAGGTGACATTCCCCAACGGGGTGCGTCAAACTGTCAATTCCACTGTGGAGTCGACCTTCTCCAGCATCGCCAACGAGTTCAAAGGCCTTATCGACGAACTGGTGTATGTCTTCGACAGCGTCAGCAGCGCCGCCAACGCCAAGTCAAAAAGCAGCACCAATATCAAAAACAACGACAGCAAGAAACGCCGCAAATACAGCGTTGCCGAACGTACCAACTTCGACTTCCATTGGGGTTTTAACAACTGGGGCGACCAGTGGTACAACGGCCTGATGAAGATGGAAGGCGCCTACAACCTACGCACCAGCTTCAGCAGCTACCAGCTCTCTGAGAACTATGCCGTGGTGATGACCAACCACATCAAGCTCTCGCTCGGTATCGGTTATGAGTCGGATGTCTACAAATTCACCAACAACTACGTTACGATGGATGCCACCACCGGCGCTCTCGCCGCTCAGGATCAGGCTGGTGTCGACGCCGTCAGCGGTTTGGCCGGCACAAATCTCGGCGACTGGTCTTCACGCTTTGTGACCCGCTACGTCACAATGCCTATCGAGTTTGAATACCGCGACAAAGGCGTGCTCAAGAGCTTCCGTCTCGCCCTCGGTGTCATCCCCGGACTTTCGTTCAGCAGCAGCCACACGGGATTGAAACACGAGCTCGAACGCCGCGGACGCAACTACCAGGAGGTTGATGAAGGCGTCTCCAAGTTCGTCAACCCCTACAAACTCGACGTGCGTCTCACCTTCAAGCGCAAATCTTTTGGTATGTTCCTGCAGGTGCCCACGATGCCGGTATTCATCGACACCGACACCAAGGTCTATCCCATCAAAATCGGCTTTATGCTCTAAACTATAATAAGTAGTACTTTTCCGCCGGTCAGTTTTAGCTGACCGGCTTTTTTGTTTGTCTTTTGCCCCGGCCGTCACTAGGTTAAAACCGCTTTCTCCAGTATTTCCCTCTGAGGTTTGTCCGCTTTTCGTCCGCTTTTTGTCCGCTTTTTGTCCGCTTTTAAAGCGGACAACGAACGAATGAAAAACGAATAAAAATAGTATAAAAGTAGGCAGGAAAGCGGCACTACTGTCTTGTGGCACCATACACAATAAACGGGACGGATTGCCGTTATACAAACAAAAAACAGGACTATGAACCACGGTAAAGACATCTGCCGTCAGCTGAAACAGTTGAGGCGCGACATCGCCGACCAGAAC
>DBXH01000061.1:9677-9835 GCA_002309335.1 Bacteroidales bacterium UBA1217
GGCAAGGCTGCCGTTGTTGCCGGCACGGTGCTGACTATGGCGTCGTTCCAGACGGCCAACGCACAGGAGCCCGTCGTTTTGGGCAAGCCTGCGGTGATAGAGCAGAATGCTGAGGCGAAGGGCGTTTTGAAGGGTGTCGTTACAGACAAAAAAACAGG
>DBXH01000061.1:9911-10369 GCA_002309335.1 Bacteroidales bacterium UBA1217
GGTGTTTATACGATAAAGGGCTTGGCTAAAGGCGCTTACGACGTGGAGGTCTCGTATGTGGCATACGAGACCGTAGTTTGGCGGAATATTAATGTAAAGGCGGAGGGCTTTACAGTTCTTAATGTGGTTTTGGAGCGTAACCCCAATGCAAAGGTGAAGGAAATCAATGTCACCACACCGATGATGGGTGGTATCATCGATATCGACAGGATGCCTTCCGACTCGGCAAGTGAGAGCAGCAGGACACCGGTAATTGTAATCGATGGCGACGACTTGCCGCAGGACGGCGGCACTGGGCGCTACACCATCGGCGGCATAGAGACGCAACTGCTGGATGGAACTCCGGCCAGCGAGTCGGGCGACCCGCAACCCGAATCGCCTTTCATACCCGACGGCAGCGAAACTAACCCTCTCGACAATAAGAAATAGACGATGGAGGCAGTACCGTTCATAGGCAT
>DBXH01000019.1:0-3948 GCA_002309335.1 Bacteroidales bacterium UBA1217
ATGAGGAGTACACTGCTACATCCAACCCGTTCACCGTTACCGGCCTGACCCAGACCACCACTTACAGCGCAGCTATCAAGTCGCTCTGCGGCAACGGTGACGCTGAGTCTGAGTACAGCGACACCATCCAGTTCACCACCGCTACCTGCGGCGAGGTCACTGGAGTTATCGTGAGCAACGTCACCACCTCAACCGCCACCGTCAGTTGGAACGCCGGCACCGCTTCGAGCTATGAAGTCGAGTACGGCGAGTTCGGCTACGGTGCTGGCCAGGGTCACACCGAGATTGTTCAGGGTACCACCTACAACATCACGGGTCTCGAATCAGAGACACAGTACTCAGTGCGCGTCCGCGCCGTGTGCGAGGCCACCGCAATGGGTCCGTGGACTGATCCTGTCAACTTCACCACCGGTACCGAGGGCATCAACGTTGCCGACGGTATGAACGTGAGCATCTACCCGAACCCGACCAGCAGCAATACCACTATTGCACTGAGCGGCGTGAACGGCGATGTTAACATCACCATAGTTGATATGAACGGTCGCGTCGTTATGAGCGACTCTATGAGTTGCGAGGGCGACTGCGTGAAGACGATGGAGGTCTCCGGCCTTGCCCAGGGAGCTTACTTCGTCCGTGTCAACGGTGAGAATGTGAATATGGTGAAGAAACTTGTTGTGAAATAACAGGTTCTTCAGATAGATATTCCTGAAAAAGTGGAGCCCATCCGGGCTCCACTTTTTTTGTTTTACAATGCAACACACCCCGCCCTCCCCTCTCGGAGAGGGGTGCTCGAAGAGCGGGGAGTGTCGCACCGTCGCGAAGCAAAGGACGATACAATCCGATCCAATACATTTATCCCTTAACTCCCTTTAACTTCCTTAACTTCCTTAACTTCCTTTTTCCAATGCAACACACCCCGCCGCAAAGCGGCACCCCTCTAGTAGAGGGGAGGGATTCTGCCGTATACTGATAATCAATTTGAATATTAAACTGGATGGTTAGCCGCACCGCGCCCTCCCCTCTCGGAGAGGGGTGCTCGAAGAGCGGGGAGTGTCGCACAGTCGCGAAGCAAAAGACAATACAGTCCGATCCAACACGTTTGTCCCTTAACTCCCCCCCCCAAAAAAAAAGAACGCCCCTGAATTCAAGGGCGTTCTTTTGTCATCGATTATTTTGTCAGGCATTCATTGTCGCTTCGATTTCGGCAATGGTCTTCGGTATGGGCTTGCCTAACACACGGCAGCCGTTGTCAGTAACAAGGATGTCGTCTTCGATACGTATGCCACCGAAGTCTTTCCATTTCTCAAGTTCGTCGAAGTTGATGTAGTCCTTGTTGGTGCCTTCGGCGCGCCATTTGTCAATAAGGGCTGGGATAAAGTAGCATCCAGGCTCGTCGGTGATGACAAAGCCGGGCTGCAGGCGGCGACCGCAGCGCAGGCTGCCGAGTCCGAACTGTTCGCTGGGGCGTGTCTCGTCGTCATATCCGACGTTGATTTGGCCATAGTTCTCCATATCGTGAACGTCGAGGCCCATCATATGGCCGAGTCCGTGAGGCATCAGCAGGCTGTGGGCTCCGTTGGCTACTATGTCGTCAAGGTTGCCCTTGAGGATGCCTAGCTCTTTATAACCTTGTGCAAGGATGCGGCTGGCTGCTGTGTGGACTTCTTGATAGGTGATACCGGGGCGTGTGACGCGGATGGCCTCCATATTGGCGTCGAGGACAATCTGGTATATGGCACGCTGGCGGTCGTTGAAGTGGCCTCCTACGGGCACGGAACGGGTGATGTCGCTGCAGTAGTTCATCGCTGTCTCGCAGCCGGCATCCATAACGAGCATACGTCCCTCGACCAGCTTATTGTTGTGACCGTGGTTGTGGAGCGTCTCGCCGTGGATGGTCATAATGACGGGGAAGGATACGGGACCGTTGCCTTTCCAAGCTTCGCCCTGCATAAAGCCTGCCAGCTCGTATTCGTAGCGGCCAGGCATAGCCATCTTCATTGCACCGACGTGCATATTGTAGGCTGTAGCGATGGCTTTCTCGATTTCGGCAATTTCCTCGTCGCTCTTGATACTGCGTTGCTTGACGCAGGCTTTGATAAGTTCCATCGAGGCATAGCGGTTGACGGCATCGTATTTGAGACCGAGCAGCATACTGAGCTGACGGGTGTTGTCGGCACGGTAGGGGGGGAGGTAGTGGATCTTGCGGGCTTCGCCTATTGTCTTAGTGCAGATGGTCTGAAGGGCTTTGAGATCGCCACTGTTCTCGACGCCTACGCTGGCTGCAAGTTCCTTGACGCTGGGCAGGGGACCTGTCCAGATGATATCGTCAATATCATAGTCGTTGGCGAAGATATAGTCTTTGCCGTTGTCGCAGTCGAGCACACCGATGAGGTCCTCGCGCTGAAGACCGAAGAAATAGAGGAATGTGCTGTCTTGACGGAACCAGTAGGTGTTGTCGGGGTAATTGCAGGGGGCTTCGTGGTTGCCCTGAATGATGATAAGTCCGTGTCCTACGTCTTTGCGAAGCTGTTCACGGCGTGCAATATAGGTCTCTTTTTTGAACATATTGATTGTTTTTTGATTATTGTCTTAGTTTCTAAACGTTGAAAGACTTTTTTTATTGTACACTTTAAGCCATATTATATAATATCCCTTTAAACTCTCTATTTGAATACCTTTTTTTTACGCTAAAAAAATATTTTTCAGTGTTTTTGCTTGCATTTGGCTTTTTGTTTGTATCTTTGCATCCCCAAAAAAATAATAAAACTGACACAAAATGAATGCAAACAGCTATAAATTAACCCCTAACAGACTTGTGGCTTTTCTGCAGAAGCCTGCAAGCCAGTTTACCCGCGATGATATGATGCGTGTCATCGAGGAGTTTGAAATTGAGATGGTCAATTTCCGCTATATGGCTAACGATGGCCGTCTGAAGACCCTTAACTTTGTCATTAACAGTTATGACCATATTCGCGATGTGCTGACTTCAGGTGAGCGCGTGGACGGATCAAGCCTGTTCCCATTCCTTGAGGCCGGCAGTTCGGACCTCTATGTCATTCCGCGTTTCCGCACAGCATTTATCAATCCCTTTGCCGATATTCCGACACTTGACATACTTTGCAACTTCTACACTAAGGACGGTAAACCCTTCGAGATGGCTCCAGAATATACTCTGGCCAAGGCTGGCGATGCTTTCCGTAAGGCTACCGATGGAATGGAATTTGAGGTTATGGGTGAGCTGGAATACTACGCCATCGCTCCAAAGGAGGAGGATTATCTGCCTGCCGACCAACGTGGCTACCACGAGTCGCGCCCCTTCTGCAAATTTGAGGATTTCCGTACCGAGGCTATGAAACTTATCGCCGAAAGCGGTGGGTTGATTAAATACGGCCACAGCGAGGTGGGCAATTTCACCGTGGGCGACACTATGTATGAGCAGAATGAGATTGAATTCCTGCCGACTAAATTGGAGGATGCCGCCGACCAACTGGTGATTGCAAAATGGATTATGCGCACGCTTGGCTATCAGTATGGTATCACCATTACATTTGCTCCTAAAATCACTGTTGGCAAGGCTGGCAGTGGTATGCATATCCACACCCGTGTGAGTAAGGATGGAAAAAATATGTATGTTGGTGAGGATGGCCTGAGCGAAATCGCCCACAAGACCATCGCGGGCATTCTGAGTCTGGCAGGTTCGTTGACCGCTTTCGGTGACACCAACCCGACCAGTTACTTCCGACTGGTGCCGCATCAGGAGGCTCCGACCAACATCTGCTGGGGTGACCGCAACCGCAGCGCCATGGTGCGTGTGCCGCTGGGCTGGACTAAGGGCAGTGGCAATATGATGGCTCACTGCAATCCGCTCGAATCGAAAGAAGAGGTGGATTTTAGCCACAAGCAAACTATTGAATTGCGCACTCCCGACGGCAGCGCCAACGTCTACCT
>DBXH01000019.1:4067-6326 GCA_002309335.1 Bacteroidales bacterium UBA1217
CCGACAGCTGTGCCGCCAGTGCCGACATCCTTGAGCGCGACCGTGCCATTTATGAGGAACAGGGTGTCTTTGCTTCACAACTTATTGATGGTATAATTAATGACTTGCGTTCCTACAATGACCGCAACCTGCGCGCCGAGATTGGAAACAATCCCGACAAGATACTTGAACTGGTAAAGACTTTCATCCATTGCGGATAAAATAAAACAGTAGACACAATAAAAAAAAGTATTTATAGTTATAACAAAATATTTAACCAATTAAACTTTTTAAATTATGAAGAAAATACTCTATTTTGCTGTAATGGCATTGTTCTTGGCCGGTATGACGGCTTGCGAAAAGGATGAACCAGCCAATAATGGTGGCAATGGTGGTAACGGTGGCAACGGTGGTGGCACTGGCAACGGCCCGCTGGTAAATACCGAATGGGTGTATTCGGAGACTGAATCAGAGGTAGAAGACGGAGTTACTATGGAATTCAATTTGTCAATGACTCTTGTTTTCACGACATCTACTAATGGCAAAATGATAATGAGTAGTGAGGTTTTCGTCAACGGTCAGCCGTATGGCGAATCTTATTCGGAGGAAATGCCCTACACCTACACTTTTGAAGGCACTGCCACTCAGGGTCAGGGAACAATGACCGCTATCGACGACGAGACAGGCCAGCCTGTTACCGCTCCTTTCTCAATCAGAGGCACCCAACTGACAATGATAGACATTGATGAAGAAACTGGCGAATCGATGGAGATCGTCTTCACCCGCAAATAATAATTGTCAGAAAGAATGATAGAAGCTCCGGCAAGTGTCGGAGCTTTTTTTAAACTATGGCTTACAGACTTGACGATGAGCAGGTCGGTTTTCCCGATCCGCGCCTTTCGGAAAAGGATGGCTTTCTGGCAGTTGGTGGCTCGTTGGAACCGCTGTGGCTGCTTAATGCTTACTATATGGGCATATTTCCGTGGTATGACGACGAGGACGGTGATCCATACTGGTATTCGCTAGACCCGCGTATGGTGCTGTTTCCAAAGGATTTCCGCCTGTCGCAAAGCCTTGAACGGACGCTTCGTTCGGGGCGTTTCGAGGTGCGTGTCGACACCTGTTTCCACGAGGTGATTGTTCGTTGTGCTTCGGTGCCACGTCCTGGTCAGTCGGGTGAGTCGTGGATAAGTCAGAACTTTATTGATGCTTACTGCCGTCTGCATGATGAGGGATTCGCCCATTCTTTTGAGACTTTCCTTGACGGAAAACTGGTCGGTGGATTATATGGCGTAAGTATTTGCGACTGGTTCAGCGGTGAGTCGATGTTCCACACCGAGCGTGATGCCTCGAAGGTGGCATTTGCGAGGATGGTGGATTTTGTTGCTATGCACGGATTTCGTTTCATTGACGCGCAGCAGCCTACAAACCATTTGGCGTCACTAGGGGCTAACCCTATACCACGCGAAGATTTCCTCACCCTATTGGAACACAACGATATAAAGACTACCTACCGTGGCCGCTGGCACAATAATACGGTTGTTTTGCTCATCGGCGGCAATCAGGGTGACAGGGTGACGTTGCTAATGCGAGCTGTTGCGGAGATAGCTGCCCGCATCGGGACGGTGTCTGTGGTTTCGTCAATCTATGAGACAGAGCCATGGGGCTTTGAGGCAGAACAGAGTTTTCTAAACCAAGCTGTTGTAGTAGATACCGACCTTCCTGCGGATATGGTACTCAAAAAGGCTCTTGAGATAGAAAAGGACCTCGGTCGCATCCGTCCCTCCGCAGATAATAGTCCGTTCTCCGTTCTCCGTTCTCCGTTCTCCGTTAAAGAGTACTCTTCCCGGCCTATGGATATCGATTTGATTTTCTTCAATAACGACATCATTGACACCCCTGACCTCAAGCTTCCGCATCCCCGTATGCAGCTGCGTCGTTTTGTACTTGAACCGCTGGCTCAGATTATACCGGAATTTAAACACCCGAAATTGAAAAAAACAATACGTCGGTTGCTTGAAGAATGTACCGATAAAGGGAAGGTGAAAATATATTTTTAATAGGTTAATCGGTTGAAAATAAATGATAAAACATTTTTGTGATAAAAATATTTTTGCCATATCAAAAAAATGTTGTACTTTTGCACTCCATTTTGTGGAAAAATGATTTCTATAACAATCTGAAAATCTAAATATCAAAATATTAAAAAATGTACGCAATAGTTGAAATCGCAGGAAAGCAATTCAAGGTCGCTCAAGATCAGAAGATCTTCGTCAACCG
>DBXH01000019.1:6353-15827 GCA_002309335.1 Bacteroidales bacterium UBA1217
CTTTTGACACCGTGATGCTCAAAGACAATGATGGTAACATTACCGTTGGCCAGCCCTACATCAGCGGCGCTAACGTCAAAGCTACCGTGGTGAAACATCTCAAGGGTAAGAAAGTGCTCGTCTTCAAGAAAATCCGTCGTAAAGGCTATCAGAAGATGAACGGTCACCGTGACTATCTGACCCAGATTCAGATCAACAGCATTAATTAATTTTGTAACTAACCTTTTAAAACGTATATATTATGGCTCACAAAAAAGGTGTCGGTAGTTCCAGTAACGGTCGTGAATCCGAAAGCAAACGTTTGGGCGTGAAAATCTTCGGCGGACAGCCCTGCATCGCCGGTAACATTATCATCCGTCAGCGTGGTACAGTCCATAACCCTGGTCACAATGTTGGAATGGGTAAGGACCATACCCTCTACGCTCTCTGCGACGGCATAGTGAAATTTCACAAAGGCCGTGAGGACCGTTCGTTCGTTTCAGTCGTTCCCAACGCTGAATAAAACGTTGTTTTAACAGAAAAAAATTAGGCGACCAATATGGTCGCCTTTTTTATTTCTCTTGAACCCGCAGACTCTCGCTGTGGATTTTTTCTGTCAACTCTTTGACAAACTGTTCATTCAACCCCATTTCTTTTCCGGTTTCCATCTGATGCTCCAACACCTGCTGCCACCGCTGAGGCTGGAAGATAGGCATATTGTGATGCTGCTTGATGGCACCTATGTCTTTTGATATCTTCATACGTTGACTCAGTAGTTGGAGTATCTGTGTGTCAATTACGTCTAGTTGCTCGCGCAGACGGTTCATATCACTTGGAGCGGCTTCGTTGTGGGTGCGTAGTTTAAGTCCATCTAGAATGGATGTAAGTTCGGCCGGTGTTATCTGTTGTTGGCTATCGGTCAATGCCTTGTCGGGGTTGGGATGGCATTCTATCATAAGTCCATCATAGTGTAGGTCGAGTGCCATCTGCGACAATGATGCCACTAGTTCGCGACGCCCACCAATGTGGCTGGGATCGCATAGCAAGGGCATTTGTGGCAAACGCCGTTTTATCTCTATAGGGATTTCCCATAGAGGATTGTTGCGATAACCGAAATTGTTATAGGTTGAGAATCCGCGATGTACGGCAGCAATGTCGTTGATGCCGACTTGCTGTATGCGTTCAAGGGCTCCTATCCACAAATCTACATCGGGCGTTATAGGATTTTTAACCATCACCGCTAAGTTGCTTCCTTTCATTGCCTCGGCCAACTCACTGACAAGGAATGGATTTACGCTTGTTCGAGCTCCGATCCATACGGCATCGATGCCATTCTGTTGGCACAAATCTATATGTTCGGGCCGTGCAACCTCACAGCAGAAGTGGAACTTGGGGAAATCCTTCTTTATAGCGGCAATCCATTTGAGCGCTGGCTCGCCCATCCCTTCAAATCCACCAGGGCGTGTGCGCGGCTTCCATACACCGCAACGTAAAAGACTAATGCGGTGGTCAGAGTTGAGCAACTCTGCTACAAGCCGAAGCTGCTGCTCGCTTTCAACACTGCACGGACCTGCTATTACTGTAGGTTTATCACTGATAGTAAATAGTTTATCCATTATTACCGATAACTTATTTCATTTGCAAAAGTACGTTTTTTTTATTATACAATAAAAAAGACTATTACTCGTTATTGCATATATGAAAATAAAATATCTGAAATTTAAAAACTGGCTGCTGGTCAGTGCAATGAGCCTCTTTGGACTCTCGGCTTGCCATTGTCACAAGGATGTGGCTAAGCAGGAGGAAAACAACAAACCGGAGAAGCCTCGTTTTGAAGACCGTGTTGTGCCGATGTATGGTGTGCAGGTGCGCGACTATCGCGTAGAGGCTTTAGATGACGGCTCAAAGCCGCAAGTGGACCCCGCCAACCCAAAGACGCAGCCTCAGCCACGCGAACCTCAGGTGACGGTATATGGTGTACCGACGGTCGATTTTGCTGTTAAAGGTCGTGTGGTCGATGGCAAAGGCAGGCCTGTAAAAGGATTACAGGTAATGCTGCTGAACAGCGAGGTGGACTATGAAAACCTACCCGATACGCCTCATTGGAAGGAACAACTGAAGAAGGTTTCAGATACCACCGATGCTGATGGTCGATTCGAAGTAAGGACTAGTGATCGCCCTTGGGAGACGGTTCGTGTGATGGTACGCGATATCGATGGTGCCAAGAACGGCACTTACGAGCAGCAACTGGTTGATGTTGATTTTGGCGAACCTAAACCAGTGGGAAATAGGCCTATATCGTCATGGAATCTCGGCGAAAAACAAGCTGAGGTGACAGTAAAGGTGAATAAGAAATAATGGAGCGTTATGCCTCAGGGTGTTAAAAATGATAAGGCTCTTGGCTTCAAGAAACGCTTGGCACTGGAATTGCACCGCCGCATACGCCACAATTCTGCGCAACTTCACGAGTTGCGCAATCTGTTTTGGGAATGTACACTACGCTGTAATATGAATTGTCGTCACTGTGGCAGCGACTGCAAGCAGGCTGCTATGGTCCCCGATATGCCGGCCAAAGATTTCTTTAAGGCTATCGACGATATAACGCCATATGTGGACCCGCACAAGACGTTTATCACCTTTACCGGTGGCGAAGCATTGGTGCGCAATGATATTGAGGATGTGGGATTGGAACTCTACCGCCGTGGCTTTCCTTGGGGTATAGTGACCAACGGTTTTCTGCTTGACGAGCGACGACTTGATAGTCTGTTGAGAGCAGGAATGCACTCTATAACAGTTTCTTTTGACGGTTTCGAGGATGACCACAACTGGATTCGCCAGAACGATAAGAGTTTCGAACGTGCTGACAAAGCGATAAAACTGCTGGTGCAAACATCTGATTTGGTGTGGGATATCGTGACTTGTGTCAATCCGCGCAACTATGGCCGTCTGGAAGAATTTAAGGAGTATCTGATTTCAATAGGTGTCCGTAATTGGCGTCTGTTTTCTATCTTTCCGATGGGTAGGGCTGCCGAAAACCCTGAACTCCAGCTTAGTGACGTGCAGTTCCGTGGTTTGTTCGACTTTATAAAAAAGACTCGTGAGGATGGTCGCATCAATGCCAATTATGGCTGTGAGGGCTTTTTGGGCCCCTACGAGGGCGAGGTACGCGACTATTACTTCCATTGCCGCGCTGGTGTCAATGTGGCGTCAGTGCTGGTGGATGGCTCTATTTCGGGCTGTACGTCGATACGCTCCAACTTCCATCAGGGCAACATCTATAAGGACAACCTGTGGGATGTCTGGCAAAACCGATTTGAGAAATACCGTGACCGTAGCTGGACAAGGGAACGGAGAACGGAAAACGGAAAACGGAAAACGAAGTGTGCTGATTGTGAGTTTTGGAAATACTGCGAGGGTAGCGGTATGCACTTATACGACGACAACGAGCAGCTACTGTTCTGTCACTACCATCGGTTGATGGATTAAAACAAAGGCTTCCAGATATGGAAGCCTTTGTTTTATTTGATAATTATTTCGTCTGTAAATAGATAGCTTGGCTGCCCTGGTGCGGGATGCCACGAAGGGAGCGGTCCTGGATTAGGCACCACGACGCGGAGGTAGCGAGTGGTCACTCCTTGATAAATGGGTACACTGCAATAACGCAGCCGCATACCTGTCTCACGTGAGGGGAAATTGAATCCAGGCCAGTTTACCTGTATGGTCCAATGCTCACCGTCGTCCGACACCATCAGCACTATATCCCAAGGAGCCAGTATCCAGTCGAAGGTGTTCTGCATAAAACGCATTGTTACCTCGTGTATCTCGGTGGGTTTGCCAAAGTCTATGACGGCGTCAATGCTGTCGCCCCAGTAGCCTTGCCAGTGGCCGTCAGCGTATGTGGTGTTGCTGCCCAACTGTCCGTCGATAAGGGCCTCGGGACCGCCGCCACTGTAGATGGACTTGTAGGTGCTGTACTGCGTGTTGAGTTTTATCTTGGCGCCCATACCAAGGTGGGAGAGAAGGTATTTCTCTGTGATGACGCCTTCGCCATATTCGTTGTAGCAGATGGCCTTGATGGTCGCCGATCGCTCCAGTGGGAATGGACCTTCGTATTTGGTGGATGCCTTTGTGGGCTCGGAGCCGTCGAGGGTGTAGTAGATGGGGCGGTCGTTGTATAGAGTGCGTAGTGTGACAAAAGGACTAGTCTTACTAGTCTGACTAGAAATACTAGAGACCTCCATAAACACATGCCGGTCGAGCTCCAGCACCTCGCGGGCGAGGTCGTCGTAGCGGTTGCAGACAATGTATCGTTCATACTCGCCGTTCTCCTGATCCCATAGGCGCAGATATTCGCGCTTGAGGTCGGTGAGCGTTTGGTAATATTTTTCGGCAAAAAGTTCGTATTTTACTTTTCCGTGACAGACAACATAACGCAGAAGGGTCTTCTGGGCCGTAGCCTTGATGCGATGTAGAGCATAGTGGGCATGTGGGTTGGCGACGGAGTCGACGGCCATGCCCGCTATGAGTTCCAACACCTCTATAGCTCTTCCCGCCATTGCGTCGCTGGTGTTATCGGGATTGAAGTTTAACAGAGGCTCCATAAGGGCGGCTGAGGTAAACCAATCGCCAACAGTGGTATTGCTTTCAAGGGCACCGACTTCATACAAGGTCTTGACCTGCGTAGCCGTCCCCTCTCGGAGAGGGGTGCCCGAATGGGCGGGGTGTGTTGCACCATAGAATAGTCTTTCAAAATTTTCGTTGAACTGCTTTTCTCTCCTCGCGAATTCCTCTGGGTCGTTTGTCTTGATGGGATTCCAGGCCATCTCTGCGCTCCAAAAGAGGCCGTGCCAGCAGTTGTCGAACAAGGCCTCTCCATTGTCGTCCCAGCAGGTGTTCATCAATCCCTCGGCGCCGGCGCGGTATCCATCGCGCGCTAAGTTGGCGATGTTCTTCATATAGCGGTAGGGGTTGGGAATCATATTGCTGCTGTGGCTTAGCGATGGCGCCACCCAGAAGGGCGTGCCGTTATCCTTGAAAGGTTTGATGAGGTGATCGTAGCTGTCTAATGGCTCGTAGGCCCACATTATGTAGGTCATATCCTTTGGCAACTGCTTCATCATCGCGGGGTTCTTGGCCACGATGTCGCCCCACATCACGACGCGTGCGTCTCCAGCCTGCTTGACGAGGTCGTAGCAGCGGTTGATGTGGTCAATGTACACTTGGTCAGCCCCCTTGCGTTCTACCAACGACTTTGCACGTCCTGTACCCAACTGCTCTGTCTCGTCGCAGTTGATGATGAAGAAAGGCGAATTGGGGATACGTTCGAAAGCCCCGACGATGCGCTTGCGCAGGAACTCATAGGTGGCTTCGTTGTTAGGATTGAAGTTGTTCTTGCTGTCCATCAGATGCTGATAGAAAGGCACGCGGAGCGTCTTCTCGGCGTGGGCGAAAAGCTGCAGGTTGATGACTTCGTCTGGGTGCGGATTGCAGTCGGCGGCGTAAGCCGGTGCCAAGTCTGGGAACTCCTTTTGGTAAAGGGTGTGCTCAGTATAGTAGTTGCAGAAGTTGTATTTGAGTGCGTGCAGCACCTCATACTGCTTCTTACGGTAGGCTTCGTGCGGAACTGGTCCACGGCTTATGTCGTCCATCCAACCGCGATATTTATACGCCGGCCAATCGAGGATGGTGGTGATTCTCGTAAACTCCGGATGTACCTCCTTCAGTTGTTCTATTGTGAGGTAAGCATTCTGCCGACCAGCTTCAGCGACATAGTATAGATGGACCCTGTTGTTACTGAAAACAAGCTTATATGCCTGATCCACGTTGCAAGGCACTGGCAAGGTGTCTACCTTGCACTCTACAACCTTGGCTTTCTTAAGGGTACATAACATCTTCTGCGTGGAACTTATCTCCACCTTTTGAGGTGTAGGTATAAGGCCGAGATTTGGTTGTTGCCACTGTGGAACCGTTTCATTGAACGGCATTGTCGTTTGTGCAGTGGCGTGTATTCCTATTAATAGGAAAAATGAAAAAAACAATCTTTTCATATATGCATTTTGTCTATTTCCCAACTATCCACATTGTTTTCGATATAGTTGGTTATGGTTTCATATGATTTATGATTGGTAATGATGTGCTCGTAAAAACGTGTTTGCCACACGAATGGCAATCCAAGTGATCTTGCTTTGCGTGTGACGACAGATTTATATTGTCGCACCACAACAGACAACCAGGATTGCCCCTCCTGTAGAGCCATTTTACAAAATGGCTCAATGCCGTCCCCATTTCGTGGAGCCGTTTTATAAAACGGCTCATCCCCATTTCGTGGAGCCGTTTTATAAAACGGCTCTACAGATGCGGTTCGTTTGTTATGTGGTACCTTGTTGCCATTGATGAAAACAATCATATGTATATGATTTGGCATAACTATTGATGCACCAATTTCGGCATACGGACAATGTTGTGGGATGCTGTCTATGCAATCTGCGGCAAATTGTCCCAAAACAGTGCGGTGCATTGTTCCGTTGTGTATTTCACCGAACCAATGACGACGATCCTGTGTACATATTGTTATGAAATATGCACCCTCGGCATAATTATGCCATTTTACACGTGTTGTCGGTACACGATATTTCCCTTGGAACAAATCCGCCATATCCATTCATTATTTTGTAGAGCCATTTTACAAAATGGCTCAATGTCTTTATTTATGCCAAAGTCGTTGCCATTTTACAGAGCCATTTTACAAAATGGCTCATCGCTGTAATGTAGAGCCGTTTTAAAAACGGCTCTACAACCGAAATCATTTTAGGCAATCCAAATACCGATGTATTGTTTCCTCTATTCCTAAATACAGCGCATCGGAGATAAGTGCGTGGCCGATGCTGACCTCGTCAACCCAGGGTATCTGCTGGTGGAAGTAGGCGAGATTCTCGAGCGACAGGTCATGACCGGCGTTGAGGCCAAGGCCGCAGTCGCGAGCCACTTTGGCTGCCTCCACGAAAGGAGCGATAACGACTGGGAACGCGGACGTCTCGTCCGCCATCATGGCAGCATGGTACCCAGACGCAAAACTCTCGGTATACAGCTCCACTCGATCGGTGCCCGTCTTGGCTGCCATCTCAATCATTTGCGGATTGGCGTCAATGAAGATGCTCACACGGATGCCACAAGCCTTGAATTCCTTGACGACATCGCGCAAATACTGCTGGTTCTTCACGGTGTCCCATCCGGCGTTACTGGTCAGCACCCCTTCGGCGTCAGGTACCAGCGTGACCTGAGCGGGCTGGATCTCTTTCACCAAGTCGATAAAGCCATAGGGACGGCTTTTCGAGACACCCTTAGGATTGCCCTCTATATTGTATTCCACGCTGATAAGCGGCTTGATGGCCAGTGCGTCGGCATAGCGGATATGCCGTTCGTCGGGGCGGGGATGAACAGTGATGCCCTGGGCTCCGAAGCGCTCACAGTCCACGGCGAACTTTAACACATCAGGAGTGTTGCCGCCGCGCGCGTTGCGGATGGTGGCCACCTTGTTGATGTTTACGCTGAGTTTTGTCATAAGTGTTTATATTGTTTTATTGTTTGTCTTTATAATATCCAGCCCAGTTGCTGTTGTTGGGGTTGCTTTTTTCGTACACAATGTCAAATTGGACGTGTGGCTGCAACTGTTCCCACTCTGATTTTGAAAGTGACGTGTTGCCATAGTAGAGCGAGTCGCCGACATAGAAGTAGTATTTGACCATTCTTGTAACACTGCGACCCCCCGTCACGAGATACGTCTTCTGTATACGTGCTGTTGTTCTTATACCGTTATGTTTCAAGCGGTAGCCGTCAACAATGTCTGGAATTAAGAACCACATCCCAATCGCCATAGGTATCCATAAGGGAGTCCACCTCAGAATACCTTTGCCGATTTTCTTGAAATCGACTCGAGGCTTCTGCTTCAACTGCTTGCTACGGTCGGGGTAGACGGGCTTTCTGTTGACGTTGTGGGGCATAGGGCAACGGTTCGGTTTTATTGACGTTTTTGGCGCTTGGGGTTGGCGGGGAACCAGCCTTTCTCTACGCGCTTCTCTTGTTTGAAAAGCTCAAGGATTGACCAAAGGCTCGAGAATGCCACCACGCCAAGCAGGGTAGATGCTATGGCATTGGCAACTGCAAGCGAACCCGCGATGCAGATCAACCCCAGCAGCAGGAAAGCCCACCAGCACCCTGTGCCGAAATGGTACTCGGCTTTGATGACTAACGGATGAAAGACGCCGATACACAAGAATGTAGCGGCGCCTATTATCAGTCCTGTGAAGTTCATATCTTAAACTCCTTCTTTATTGCATCGACCATATCCAGCTTCTCCCAACCGAAGAACTGCACCTTCTTCTGCTGCGGTTTGCCGTTCTTGTACACTGTGACTTCGGCCTCGTAGGGGTCGCGCCCGATGTGGCCGTAGGCTGCCGTCGGGCGGAAGATGGGATTCTTCAATCCAAAGCGTTCCACGATGGCGTAAGGCCTCAAATCGAACAGCTTGCGCACACGCGTGGCAATCTCGCCGTCACTCATCTTTACTTTGGAAGTGCCGTAGGTGTTGACATACAGGCCAACAGGCTCGGCCACGCCAATGGCGTAAGCCACCTGCACGAGGGCCTCGTCGCACAATCCGGCGGCGACAAGGTTCTTGGCGATATGGCGTGTGGCGTAGGCCGCCGAACGGTCAACCTTCGATGCGTCCTTGCCGCTGAAGGCTCCGCCGCCGTGCGCGCCGCGGCCGCCGTAGGTGTCGACAATGATTTTGCGGCCCGTCAGACCCGTGTCGCCGTGGGGACCGCCGATGACAAACTTGCCCGTGGGGTTGACAAACAGTTTGACATCCTTGCCAAACAGCTTCTGCGTGGCTTTGGGCAGACGCTTCACAACTCGCGGAAGCAGCGTCTTCTCTATGTCGGCGCGTATCTGATCCTGCTCCACGTCGGGGTCGTGCTGCGTGCTCACTACGATGGTGTCGATGCGCTCGGGCTTGCCCGCGTCGCTGTACTGCACCGTCACCTGACTCTTTGCGTCGGGACGCAGATAGCGCATTTGGCGCCCCTCGTGGCGTATCTTGCCGAGCTCAATCAAGATGATGTGTGCCAGCGTGATAGGCAGTGGCATCAACTCGGCGGTCTCGCGGCAGGCATAGCCGAACATCATACCTTGGTCGCCGGCGCCTTGCTCTTTTTTCGACTTGCGGCTGACGCCCTGGTTGATATCCTGACTCTGCTCGTGGATGGCGCTCAAAACGCCGCAGCTCTCGGCCTCGAACTTGTATTCGCCTTTGGTGTAGCCAATCTCGCGTATCACGTCGCGCACCGTCTGCTGCACGTCGACATAGCCGTTGCAACTAACCTCGCCGCTCACCACGGCCAAGCCGGTTGTCACCAACGTCTCGCAGGCCACGTGGCTCTCGGGGTCGTGACGCAGAAACTCGTCCAAAAGGGCATCTGAAATCTGGTCGGCCAC
>DBXH01000019.1:15836-17159 GCA_002309335.1 Bacteroidales bacterium UBA1217
GCCACCTTGTCGGGATGGCCTTCGCTCACTGATTCTGAAGTGAAGAAATAACTCATTTTTGTTACATTTTTTAATTAATAACTAATTGTTCCAATGTAACAGATTTGAGAATGAAAGTGCTGTAGAATATTGCTTTAGCATTTTTTACAGTGGTTGCAATCATTACAAATCTATCCACATTTGCGGATGCAAAGATACATCTTTTTATTCAAATAGCAAAAAAAAGAGCGTTGCCGCAAACGGCAACGCTCTTTGTGTTTTCTTTTACATAATTTTATTAATTATACATCAGCTGATATACCTCTTCCATAACTTTTTCCATATCAGTTGTAGGCTCAAATCTTTTGACTACGTTGCCGTCCTTGTCAATCAGGAACTTCGTGAAATTCCATTTGATGTCAGGATTGTTAGCGTATTTTTTGTCCTGTTTCATAAATGCTTCGTGCAGTTTCTTGCCGATGGGATTCGACAAATCAAACCCCTCAAAGCCTTTCTGCGACTTCAGCCATACAAACAAAGGCTCTGCATTCTCGCCGTTCACATCAACCTTGTCGAACAAAGGAAATGTCGTGTGAAAATTAGATGTACAGAAATTGTGGATTTCCTCAATGTCACCCGGCGCTTGCTCGCCAAACTGGTTGCAGGGGAAATCAAGAATCACGAAGCCGTCATCCTTGAACTTCTCATACATCTGCTCCATACCCTCATACTGAGGCGTGAAACCGCATTGAGTGGCGGTGTTCACAATCAGAATCGTCTTGCCGCGAAATTCAGACATCTTTATCTCTTTGCCGCTCTGATCCTTAACGGCAAAATCATAAATACTTTTCTGTGCGGTAGCAATCATAAACATACCGACACAGCATAAAAACATCAATACCTTTTTCATTTTATTCTTCTTTTTATTTTTGATTTTCCCTCATAACGTAACTTTTAATATATTATTGTTACATTTAATAATTAATTCTAAAAAAAAGATAATTCCTGTTTTTCAAGTCGCCTTCGCCATAGGGTTACCTCTGGGTTCGCTCTGGGTTAATTCTGGGTTTACGCATAATTTATGCGTAACGGTGTGCAAGTTGCTGGCATTCAGCTTGTAACCGTCCTTTTTCCGCCTTCCCGCCATATGTTTTCCCGTCCCCTGTTGAAAACCCCTCCTTTCCCGCCCCGTTTTTTGATATCTAACTCTCTGGTCTACAGCGTGTAATTCGTATTTTCCGCATTTCCGCTGTTTTTCCCCCTCATTTTGCCCTTTCCGTCCCCCGTCCGCGCCGTTCCGCGCCCCCGTTTTCCTCCCTTCCCCCCGCTTTTTGAAATTTTTTT
>DBXH01000020.1:0-1464 GCA_002309335.1 Bacteroidales bacterium UBA1217
ACTGAGTTACATCGGCTTTATTCAACGTTTCAAACAACTCTTTTTTCTGTTTTGAGGTTGCAAAAATACTACTTTTTCACAAACTGAAAAATTTTTTTTCAACTTTTTTTCATCCAAACATATTACATCGTTGATTTTCAACATTGTTATTATTCTATTTTCTGTTACTATTTTGACTTTTCACACCGCAAAAAGAACCCCTCGGCACACTAAAAAAGCATTTTTCGACACCAAAAAACGCATTTTTTGCTCAAAACAGCAAAAACCGCACATATCACACTGAAATAAAACGAAATAACACCTTCAAACAATAATTATATTCATCCCACGTTATACCCACAAAAACCACCCCCTAAACCCCTCACCCCTTTTCAACCCTTTCAAACCTTTTCAACCTTTCAAACCCTTCAAACCTTTTAATCCTTTCCAACCCTCCTCCTATGCTCCTCCCATCCAAAATACTCGAAAACGCCGTCGACGAAATCGCCACCCTCCCCGGTGTCGGCAAACGCTCAGCATTGCGCTACGCCCTGCATCTCATCAACAGCAGCGACAGCGACTTCGCCGCCTTTATCGGGGCGCTGGCACGGCTCAAAAGCGACACCCACTACTGCAGCCGTTGCCATTGCATAAGCGACAACACCCTCTGCCCCATCTGCTCAAGTCCAAAGCGCAACCAGAAGATAATCTGCGTTGTAGAAAACATTCAGGAGGTTATGGCCATCGAGAACACCGGACAGTACACAGGGCTTTATCACGTCCTCGGAGGCGTCATCTCACCCCTCGACGGCATAGGCATCAACGACCTCACTATCAGTCAACTTATCAGCCGCATCCCCGTCGAGCAGACCGAAGAGGTCATCCTCGCACTCCCCACCACTATGGAGGGCGACACCACAAACATCTATATCAACCGCCAACTCAAGCAGTTCCCGAATTTAAAAATCAGCACCATAGCCCGCGGAATAGCTATCGGTGACAACCTCGAATACGCCGACGAGATCACCCTCGGCCGCTCCATCGTCAACCGCATCCCCTTTGACAAAATCTAAAACCGAATTATCCGACTTTCTTGCAGCTACGCAGTGGGACACTCCCCGGCCTTCGGCCACCCCTCTCCAAGAGGGGAGGGCGCAGAGCAGTCATATCCTATGTCGACCAAACAACCGATTGTATATTGATTATCAGCATACCCCTCCCCTCTCGGAGAGGGGTGCCGCGCAGCGGCGGGGTGTGTCCCACCGTCGCGAAGCAACGAACAGAACGCGCAGCGGCGGGGTGTGTTGCATTGCGTAGCCTACTTGTCAAGTATGTGACCGTCCATTGATGGTGCGACACACCCCGGTCTTCGACCACCCCTCTCCAAGAGGGGAGGTGCTACGCAGTACAACTGACGATACAACAAATTATTCAACCATCATTTAGAGTTGCCCGCACCGCGCCCTCCCCTCTCGGAGAGGGGTG
>DBXH01000020.1:1525-2558 GCA_002309335.1 Bacteroidales bacterium UBA1217
CCTCCCCTCTCGGAGAGGGGTGCCGCGCAGCGGCGGGGTGTGTCCCACCGTCACGAAGCAAAGAACCGAACGCGCAGCGGCGGGGTGTGTCGCGTCTCACCTGCTTCTCCTTAAATAACCTTCAGGAAACAGCCTTTCCTGACCTGTTGCGAGAAAATCAAGCTGTTCCGGCATAGGCACACCAGCCGATACAAAAATTTGCTGAGCAGCAGCAAAAGGATTCTTCTTGACATCGTTGTCAACCAAACGTACAACCGTCAATCCCAAAGCCTGCATATCCTTGTCTCTTTTTCTATCATAAGCTTGAGCACCATAGCCATCGTGCGAAACACCGTCAATCTCCACAACCAACGAGAGCTCATTACAATAGAAATCAGCAATATAATGCAAGACAGGCTTCTGTCTTGTGAATTTGTATTTGTTTTTGCATTTCTTCAAAACCACCCACAAATAGATTTCTGATATCGTACTGTTGTTACGAAGCTCACGTGCGACCTCCGTCAATTTAGGATCGTATGGCGGAAAAGCACCGCAAAATTTAAGTCCTTTCGGCGAAATGCCTGCTGCTTGGAGTGTTTCTGGGGTATATTTCATTCTGCTTCAACAACGGAAATGTGATGAAAAAATTGCCTAATGAATAAACTTAATCAGCAACACCGCTAGACCTGATAGTGCGACACACCCCGGCCTTCGGCCACCCCTCTCCGAGAGGGGAGGTGCTACGCAGTACAACTGACGATACAACAAATTATTCAACCATCATTTAGAGTTGCCCGCACCGCACCCTCCCCTCTCGGAGAGGGGTGCCGCAAAGCGGCGGGGAGTGTTGCATTGCGTAGCCTACTTGTCAATTATGTGACCGTCCATTGATGGTGCGANNCTCTCCAAGAGGGGAGGGCTACGCAGTACATCAAGCAATACAATAATTCATCCACCTATCATGTAGAGTTGCCCGCACCGCGCCCTCCCCTCTCGGAGAGGGGTGCCGCGCAGCGGCGGGGTGTGTCGCATTGCGTAGCCTACTTGTCAAGTA
>DBXH01000020.1:2591-43077 GCA_002309335.1 Bacteroidales bacterium UBA1217
CTCTCCAAGAGGGGAGGGCTACGCAGGATGCTACAAAATTCTGTTGTCCTTTTTTACTCCCTATTTCGATTGTTCCATAAGCATCTTCTGCTTCAGGGCACGTATCCTTGCAGCGCTCTCGCGTATGCGCTCCGCCGGCACATCGCCGCGCTGCACCATACTGAATATCAAGTCAATCGTCTTAGGCACAATGTCAGCGTCATACTCCTTCCCGTTGTTCGACAAACAGAGCATATCGGCTCCCGCAAGGATAGTGTGGCGCAGCATCTCGGCATACTCATATTGCTGAGTCATCGCCCCCATCGCAAGGTCGTCGGTGATGATAACGCCACCGAAATGGAGACTGTCGCGCAGCAGGCCCTTCAGCGTCCGCGCCGAAAGCGTGGCAGGCAGAAGACTATCAATCTGCGCGTTGAATACGTGCGTAGTCATCACCATACGTATGTCGTTACTGCTAATCAGGGTGCGGTAAGGATCCAGTTCGGCCGGACGCCAGCTGTCGGTGACGTCGGCGAGGCCCATGTGCGTATCGGCCTTTGAGCTTCCGTGACCCGGGAAATGCTTCAGACACGCCGTAACTCCTTGCCGTTGCTGCTCTTCAACCCAGATGGCGGCGCACTCGGCAACACGGCGGCTGTTCTTCGAAAAACTGCGTTCCAGCTTGCCAATCACAGGACACGACGGATTGATGTTGACGTCGACACAAGGCGCAAAGTTGAGGTTGATGCCGAGGTCGCGTAACGTGCTGGCTGTCAGCCGCGCATAATAGCGAACGCTGTCATTGCCGTCGCTGGCCGTCTTCTGCGCCGACGCGAAAGCGGGGAAGCCGTAGTTGCTCTTGAGGCGAGTCACCCTGCCGCCTTCCTGGTCGATGCCTATGAGCAGTTTCTCTTCGGCCACCGACTGCAGGGCTCCGCAGAGGCGCCGCAGCTGCTCGGGCGAGGTGATATTGCGCGGACGCGACCCCGAAGGAGCATCGTACTCAAAGAGTATTACACCGCCTATACCATAATCGCGTATATCTCTGACAATGTGACAAGTGTCATTCAACTCGGTGCCTCTGAAACCCACCAGCAGCATCTCGCCTATATCGTGTCGCAGGGAGAGTTCCTCCGTGCTGTATTCAGGTGTTTGGGCGTTGCTGCATCCCGCCAGTATCATCGCAGCGACTACAATCAATAATGTCCTTTTCATTTGTCGGTTTTTTATTTTCCGTGTTGGCTTTCGGTCTCAAAATCAATCAAAAAACCTTTCCAGCCGTCTTCCAATCGCATTCTTTCCCCTTCTTAACGGCGATTTTAAATTATTATTGCCTCGATTCCAACACCGCTTCCCGCCTCGTATTTCTCCAGGCTCCCTCTTACTTTCGTTCAATTTTTGTTCGTTTTTCCTCCGCTTGTTGTCCGATAAAAAGCGGACAAAAACCGGACAAAAAGCGGACGAAAAGCGGACAAACCTAAGAAGAACAACAGCAACTTCACCGCACCGTCTTGATAGTGCGACACACCCCGGCCTTCGGCCTTTTTATTCTCCGCTTCGCTATCAGGACAGCCACTGGCAGTCCCTTCACCTCTCCAAGAGGGGAGGGCTACGCAGTACAACTGACGATACAACAAATTATTCAACCATCATTTAGAGTTGCCCGCACCGCGCCCTCCCCTCTTGGAGAGGGGTGCCGCGAAGCGGTGGGGAGTGTTGCACCGTCGCGAAGCAAAGAACCGAACGCACAGCAGCGGGGTGTGTCGCATTGCGTAGCCTACTTGTCAAGTATGTGACCGTCCATTGATGGTGCGACACACCCCGGTCTTGGACCACCCCTCTCCGAGAGGGGAGGTGCTACGCAGTACAACTGACGATACAACAAATTATTCAACCATCATTTAGAGTTGCCCGCACCGCACCCTCCCCTCTACTAGAGGGGGTACAAGCTCCTGTGGAGCGCGTAGAGCTGATTTGTGCGGGGCAACGCAGCGGCGGGGTGTGTCCCACCGTCGCGAAGCTAAGAACCGAACGCGCAGCGGCGGGGTGTGTGATTTATGTATCTTATTTAACATTTTTTTCGAAACAAATTGACACTTACTTCGCTGATATTTCGTATCTTTGCACCGCATTTGGTGAACTGGCAAACAGTTCGCAGTGCGCATTAATTATTGACTTTCAAATTAATATAGAGAAAATAAATATATAAATACGTTAGAAAAAGAAAAAAAACAGGCCAAGCCCTTCAAACAAAGATAACGAATAAACTATAATACCACACAATATGAATAAGATTTATCAAACTGAACTTACTATGCAAACGAAAAAAGTGACGAAGGAATTTTTTGTGCGATATATGATTATGCTTTTGCTGCTGCTGGCGGGCGTTATGACGGCGCAAGGACAGGCTGTCATTATGAATGGCAATTATTTCCTGACTCACAACGAGGCCGGGACGACTGTGAACACTGCAGCAACGACAACCTTCAATCCTGCAACCTGTCTGTGGGCATATGCATCACGCGACTATATCCGAACTGCAAACAGCAGTGGCGCTGCAATAAACAACAACAACAACTATCTGCAATATACGTCATTGTCTCTTGGTACCGATTGGGGAAACTGGTATAGAGGGGGCGACGAGGAATACATATACCACAGAACAGGGGGCACATATAGCAGAAGATATCATTACCCCACACTCTCTAACACCACTTGGGGATGGGCATATAACCAGACTTCTCAAAATTACTCAACCACTTTATACGATGTCACCATCACATCTCAAGCTGCTACCGCTACTAACCCCACAATCAATGGAGCAGATGTATTAACGGCAACAGGTAATACTACTTATACCGCTTCGGGGGCATCCTATCGGGCAGCTTACACAAATTATTACTTTAGATCGGCCAACCATTATGTCGATGCTAATGGCAATACTATAACCCCTGCCAATGCCACCATCGGCGGTTACAGTTGGAGCATTAGTTCGGATGCCGATGTAACTGCCAGCGGCACGACAGCTACAGGAACCATCACCGTGAACACCTTGCCCGAAAGCGACATGCCTGCTACGATTACCGTCACGGTCACCTTTACCGGAGGCACCCCGACAGTAGATGCCAATACAACCCTCACAGCTACCAAAGAGATTATCATCCAGGGCACCAAGCCCTCGGCACCCATTATCAGCGTCAGCGGCAACACCGCCACCATCACCACCGATGCCCCAGGCTCCACCACCATCCGCTATACCCTCGACGGCAGCAACCCGACTGCATCCACGGGCACCGTATATAGCGGTACTATTGACCTCACTACCAATGGCACCTCACCAATCAACATCAAGGCCGTCACCGTCCGCAACGGCAACGCCTCCGATATCACGGAGCAATCGGTTACGCTCACCCTTCCCGAGCCCACCATCACCATCAACGGAGAAGCTCAAACGGCCTCTATCAGCAGCAGCGTTGCCGGTGCAACCATCTACTATACCACCGACGGCACGACACCTACCACCTCGAGTAGTCAGTATACCGGGACTCTTACCAGTCTTGCTTATATGACTAATGTCAAGGCCATCGCCGTCAAGGACGGCTGGAACAACTCGCCCGTGGCCTCGGGTATCGTAGCCATCCCCTCGGGCGTAGGCGGTGGTGTTGTCACCCTGTTCGACTACGAGCCCCACAGCTGGAGCTACTACAGCGACCCCGACTGCCCCGTCCGCAGCCTCTCACCTGCCGACGTGACGATTACCTACTACGGCGACGGTGTGATGATGACAAACAATAATAACTATGCAGCTGGGACTACCGACACCATATTGCCGGGCAACGCCAATTATAAGGTGGGCGCCAAGGTCAACGTGGGCGGCGAGAACGAGAACACCTTTGTATATTATAAGACACTGGAACGCGGCGCCAATACCGATGATCCGTGGACCTTCAGCTCCGGCAACCAAAGCAGTGCCGAATCACGATGTCCCTATACCACCATCCCCAACCCCTTCCAGGTGCGCCCCAGATATGGAGACCGTGGTTCCACCGATGCCAATAACTTCACCGGTTGGCGTGGCTTCCAATGTTGGCGCCTGAAGAGCGTGTCGGGTGGTGCTGTCTATAGTGCAGCCAGCGGTGGTGACGCTCTTACCGTGGGTGCTGTCATCAATGCCGAAACAAAAATCTATTTTGCCCCTGATAACGAATACGGCATGAAGGTGGAACTGGAGGCCGTGTGGGCCAGAGCCTATGTGAAGAAAGCAAACCAGGCAAATGAAAATCCTGTTGGAACAAACAATGTCGGCTACGAACGCAACTTCTGCGTCCCCACAACCGGCGCCGGCTACACGCTTTATACCGGTAATGGTAAGCGTATCACCAATGCCAACCACATTCCTGTGACCATTTCGTGCTACTATCCCGACGGCACGGCTCCCGACAATACAAACAACTCAATATCGAACACTGCTTTTGCCCTTACAGCAGACACCAAATTCGAGAATATTCCGATTAATGTGACCACAAACACCCTCACCCTCAACAACTACGATTTAATTATTGGCCGTGGATGCTCGGGCACAATAAATTACGTTAGAGGAGTAAGTGGTAATACGACCGCTCCAAATTATACTATGCGTATAGAGAGCGGTACAATCAATTATCTTTCTCTCCTGAGAGGATATTGGACAGGATCCAACAATTATACAGATAATGGCTCTACTATGTCTGGAAACGTGGATTTGCGTTGCGTTTTGGGTTGCGACTATGATAGGGCCACCAATGAGGGTGTTACGAACAACCTTATTATCAACAATAATGTTATCTTAGGCGCAAATAATACAATAGACGATGTCAACAAGCATCGCGAAACGACCAACCTGATCGTTAAGAGCGGTAAGATTGGCAATAGTATAACTATCAATTCGAACAACAGTTATATGGCTGATGCCTACCAGTCAATATATATGAGTGTTTCAAACAGCCAGCAAACAATAGGACAGCGCAAAGTTCTTATTGAGGGCGGAGAAATAATTGGAATCGCAGGCGGTATAGATGCTCACTATCTTGGTACAGGAGTTACTAACAATAACGTTACGGGCATACCGACACCTCACACAGAGGAGCCTTCTTTCTCTGTTCGAATGACAGGTGGCAAGGTGAGAGGATGCGTCTATGGTGGTGCTGCAAAGAGTCCTGCCAGTGGTAACCGTCGAATGGTCTTTACTGGTGGCACCATCAACGGATGGGTAGGTTGCGGCTGCAACGGTACTGAAGACGATGGTGGCAAAACCTATGGTGAATCGTTCCTTTATTTTGGTGGAGAAACTCGTTGCGAGGCAGATCCAAGTCACGACTTTACTATGAATGGCACTAAAGGTGGCTATGTGTTTGGTGCGGGAAAAGGCTATGCTGGTGGCACCGGTACAAGTGGAGAGATGACTTACGGAACTAATGTCGCTATTGCCGACAATTCATACGTACAGCGTGATGTATTTGGAGGTGGAAACTATGGTTACGCCCTTGAATCTACAAATGTTTATGTGTGTGGTGGCACCGTTCACGGCAACGCCTTCGGCGGTTCTAACCTGAAAAATGGACCAGTTGTCAATGTCAAGATGATTGGTGGTCTGATTGAGGGCGGTCTTTACGGTGGTAGCAACGAAACAGGCAATATCTCTGGCAATGTCACTGTGCAAATTGACGGTGGCCAGGTGGGAACCCCATCGCAGAATGCCAATGTTCACGGCGGCGGATTGGGTAATGCCACACGTACCCTTAACAATGTCTACGTCAACATCGGAAGCCGTACTGACTGCAATGTCTCGGGTACTGCTGTTATCTACGGTGACGTTTATGGTGGCAGCGCACAGGGCAAGACCAATGGCAATACTGCTCGCCAGAATAATTCGGTCACTAACGTGACGCTTAACAAGGGCACCATCTATGGCTCGCTTTATGGCGGCGGACTTGGCTCAGCTTCTTACGCTGCCGACGTTTATGGCCCTGTGGCCGTCAAGGTATATGGCGGTACGCTGACCGGCGGTGTCTATGGCGCCAACAACGTCAAGGGTGCTCCGCAGAACAGCGTAACGGTGGACATCTATGGCACCGACCCGCAACCCGGCGAGGGCTACGCCATCGCTAATGTCTACGGCGGCGGCAACCAGGCAGCATACAACAACGCCAACTATCCCACAGTGACGGTGCACAACAATAACAACAGTATCGGCAATGTGTACGGCGGCGGCAACGCGGCAGCAGTGACCAATACCAAGGTGACCATCTTTGGCGGCAACCGCATCGGCGCCGTCTATGCCGGCGGTAACGGCACTGGTGTGTCAACCACGTTTTCGATGGTTACCGGCGACGCCAAAGCGTATATCTGTGGCGGCACAATAGGTCGCGTCTTTGCCGGCAACAACAGCAGCGGCATAGTCAGCGGAACGAAATATGTAAGAATCAACGCCGACAGTTCGGAAACGGAAAATGCTTCAAACTGCATTGTCGGAGGTCACCACGATATGAAGATCGGCTCTGTGTTCCAAGGCGGCAATCAGGCAAACGGTTCGCCGGGAACGGTGAAAATTGTCTGCACCGGTTTGACAACTGATGAATATATCGATACACTTTTCGGCGGAGCCAACAATGCCAATATAGTGAATAATGATATGAGCACCGCTGCCGATGTGACCCTCAACATTGACCGCGGCCATATACGCACAGGTATCTTCGGCGGCAACAACAGCGGCGGCAACATTACTGGAGACATCGAGATTAATCTGACTCGCAACAGCGGCGGCACCTGCGCCTTCCCCTACCCCTCGGTGTTTGGCGGCGGATTTGGTGCTGGCACAACGACAGGCGGCGACATAACCCTAAATATAGGCGAAAAGGACGAAGCCTCAACAGCTCCCACCATTGCGGCTACGATAGAGGGCGGTGCCATCTATGGCGGCTCGGCTCTGGGTAGCGTCAATGGCAGCAGCAGCGACAAGACTGAAATCAATATATATAACTGCACTATCACTACAGGCAACATCTACGGAGGAGGCCTTGGCGAGAGCGACAACGCCAACAAGGGCAAGGTGAATGGCGACATTACGGTGAATATCAGCACCGAAGACCAGGCTGCCGCGGATTGCGTCACCGACATACACACTAGCTCCATCTACGGCTGCAACAACACCGGCGGCTCGCCGCAGGGCAACGTTACGGTGCACGTATGGAAGACCGGCCTTACCACAGGCAACTATAGCAGCGCCTCGACGGGTACGCTTTACGCCATCGACCAGGTTTTCGGCGGCGGCAACGCGGCCGACTATGCTCCTGCCGGCGACAACAAAGCCACGGTGTATATCCACGACTGCATCAACAGCATACGCCGCGTCTTCGGTGGCGGCAACGCAGCGGCGGCAAAGGGTGTGGTTACCACCATCGACGGTGGCCGATATGACTACATCTTCGGCGGCGGCAACGGTGAAGGTGAGGGTAATCCTGGTGCCGATATCGGCAGCGGCGGTACCAACCTTACCGTCAATGCAGGTCGCATAAACCACCTCTTTGGCGGCAGCAATGAGCGAGGCTCCATCACTGGCCCGATGCGTACCAATGTAAATTACAGTAAAATGGGAACGTCAGGTTGCGACGAGCTGATAATAGAGTTCTTCGGCGGCGGTAACCTGGCAGAGATAGGTACATCGGAGCACCCTGTCAACCTTAGCACTACAATAGCGTGTAATACCGTATTCACCGCTGTTTATGGCGGCTCTAACCTCGCCGACATCTACGGCGATGTGACCCTTACCATCAATGGCGGAACAATAGGCGAGGCCTACGGCGGCTCGAAAGGGCGCCTGGCCGACAATAGCGACCCGGAGCATCCTATAACAGCCAAGGCTGCCAATATCCACGGCAATGTTACACTGAACATATACGGCGGTGCCATCGGCAACGCTTTTGGAGGCTCGAACATCAACGGCAATATCACCGACACTATCGGCGTCATTCTTGACTGGCAAGGCGACTGCCCTGGCAAGAGCATCAACTACATATATGGTGGCAGCAACCAGGCAGCCTATACGCCGGATGACGCTACTGACATTACGCCGACGGTGAAGCTTATCAACGGTACGGTAAACAATAACGTCTATGGTGGTGGTAAAGGAAGTTCAGCAACCGTTACTGCCAACCCCAAGGTTATTGCCGGCGACGGCACCACGCCAACCAATAGTGCCAATGTGCAGGGAGATATCTTCGGCGGTGGTGACGCAGCCAATGTGACCGGCAAGACCAACGTGAGAGTGGTGCACAATTCGAAAGTCGGCGGTAATGTGTTCGGTGGCGGCAACCAAGCTGCAATCAGTCAGGACACCGAGGTCGAAATCAAAGACCAGGCTCGTATCGGCGGCAACGTTTACGGCGGTGGCAACCAAGGTGCTATCGGCGGCAACACTAAAGTGATTGTGAACAGCAGCAAGTAAGATATAATGAATATATATATTATATAGTACGCGAAAAAAAAGTTAAAACTATGAATATACTAAAAAAACTTATTGAGATGAGAAGAAACAACGTAGTCGGCGGTGCCGGAGTGCTGCATCGCGGTATGATTGTTATCTGTCTTATGCTGCTGGCTTTTGCCAGCCGTACGATGGCACAAGGCGTCAATCAGTATGTGATCCGAAGCGGTGCATACTATTTGGCGCACGTGTACAACGAGACTACCAGCGAATGGGAACTTCAAGGTGTCACCTCGCTGAGCCCCGATTGTATCTGGTATTCAAGAAATACCAATAACTATTATTTCAATGACGGCTCGAGCGACCGCTATCTCTCTTCGCCTCACACTGCAGGAAGCTCGGTGACATTGTCAGCCTCTGTGCCTACTACTAGTGAACTTAACAACAAAGGAGGTGAATACTATTACTTCAATTGGGACTGGGGTCTGGCACACGGAGTGCAGACTTACCCCGGCGGCACTGTGCCCACTATAGGTGACTGTCCTGAAAGCGATTTGAGCGACGATGACGACGAGTGCTGGACTGTATACTGGGTAGAATACTATGGCGGCGCCTGGAAGATGTCGACAACCAAGCACTACAACGCTGGTTCTCTTGCCGCTACTTTCCGCAAGGTGCGCATCACCGAGCACAGCGAAACTGTCTCAAATGAAAGCGGCGGACTGGGCAACCTGACCGACTTCTCAATGACTTATAATACTAACAGAGCTCTTTCTATTGATATTTCTAACTATTCCTTCAATTCTATACCGGCCTACACCACAATGCTGTTAGGCGAACTTTCGAACTGCGGTACTAACTGGGTGTCCCGTACTTGCGACACCGACTGGGTTGTCCACAACTATTGGGGCGATGTAGACCATCTTAATACTACTCCCACCCCCGTTGAAAGTGGGACTCTCTCATCATCCTCGGCAACCTATTCGTGGAGCATCACCGGCGACGGCGCTTCTTATCTGTCGTTTGCTTCGGGAAGCAACATTACCACCAGCACCTCTGCCTCGCCGACAATTTACTACCGCAACGAAAATAAGTCGGGTGACAAAACCGCCACATTGACTTTGACCGTCACCTATGGCAGCGGCGGACCAACACAGACACGCACAGCAACAATTACTGTTGTAACTGAATGCGGTCATCCGTCGCAGGCGGCTGCTCCGGTGGTTGCATACGACGGCGTAACGGTGTCGTGGATCAAGACCTCCGATGACTACAATGTATGCTGGAAGACAGGTTCGGGCAGTTGGACCTGTGCGAATAATGTTGGCGATGTGACATCGTTCACCATCAGGGATCTGGAATATGGAACCACCTACCAGTACAAGGTTGAAGCTATCTGTAGTCCTGCCGATGCTTCTGCTGCTACACTATACGAATTCTCCACAAAGGCTACTCCAGGTACTCTGATTTTTGGTTCTGTTTTCGGCGGCGGCCGTATGGCTCCTGTTGCTGGCAACACTGAGGTTGTCATTATCAACTGCGACACTATCGGAGCTGTATATGGCGGCAATGATATATTTGGCAATGTTGAAGGCAGCAATGGTTCTAAAATCACGCTTGGTGTCGACGCCGGCGACTCGTATGAATCATATGGTACTACAAGTTCTACTGTAAAAGTGCGAGTGGGTTCGGTCTATGGCGGTGGCAACGGCTACTATGCCTACAACGGCAGTTCTTTTGTCGCAGCAACCAATAGCTATACTGAACAGGAAGTAGCCAACAACGGTACCGTAAAAGCTATGACACAGAATCATAAGCTGGGCGACATAGTGTGGACCAATACCGGCGCTACAGTAACTAAAACGTTCCCCTCCATTAAGAAAACTATGGTGGTGGTGAAGAATGACCTTGTTACCGTCGACTCCATTTTCGGCGGTGCCAAGAATGCCTTCATTTCGAACGGCAGCGACACCATCACTTCTATCCGCTTATTGGGCGGTACGGTATACTCTGTTTTCGGCGGCAACAACTGGGGCGGTACGCTTAGTTCTGGCTCCAAACAGCATATCACTGTTTACAACACAAAAACCGACTATACAAATGCTCTTACCCCCAATACAAAGAACACTGGTTTTGGCCGTGATTTCGGCGTACGCTATATGTTTGGCGGCGGCAACCTGATTGAGGGTCAGAATGTGCATATCGAGATTAAGGGCGGTCAGATAGACACCTGCTTCGGCGGTGGCAACAGAGCTACTATAGCAGGATTGGTCAAAGTGGATGTAAACTGCGAATTCTTAACCAATACTGCAGCCGAAAGCAACAATTGGGCTTTGTTTGGCAATACTATAACAAAAGCTTTATCTAATTCTACTACTATCGACCGTAACTACGCGTGGAACGGCAAAGGTCTTTATAATGTGCGTACCCTCTTTGGCGGCAACAACGCTGCCGATATGAGCCAGGTTCCGACAATTGCATTGACTTCGGGCAGCGTAGGAACCGTCTATGGTGGCGGCAACTCGGGCAGAATGCTGGCTAATACACCAGTATCAATTTCACTGCCTAACATTACTGCAGGAGGAGCTGACCAGAACAAGACTATCAATTATGGAACTCACGTTGTGATGGAGAGCGCCAACACTAATATGTATGTGGACAACCTCTATGGCGGATGCCAGAAGAGCGATGTGTTGTACAGCACTTTGGTCGAAATCAAGGGCGGCAACGTGGGCAATGTCTATGGCGGATGCAACATCAGCGGCGACGTGGGAAGCACCCGTGTAAATCAATCTGACTCGTATGTCGTAGGAACAGATATTGAGTACCAGGAAGTACAGGGTGCCACCTACGTCATTCTCACTGGCGGAAATGTACAAAAGAACGTTTATGCCGGCAGCAATGGTTTCTACCACTGCAACGACGGATACAAATATGTTGACGGCATCGACTATGACGACCCTGAACACAACTATACCAGAACAGAAACTCCCATACCGACCCACAATGAGACAAATGCCATTGTCAGAACCGGTGCTACGGTATACGGCAATGTATATGCCGGCGGCAACCTGGCCTGCGTCGGATTCCAAGACGTTCAATGGGCAAAGAACAAACATTATCCCGTCACCGTGGGTCTCGCCACGGTACGTATGGATGGCGGCACGGTGGCCGGCAATGTCTTTGGCGGCGGTAATATGGCAGACATCTACGGAATAAATGAAGTGTTGGTTTCCGGCGGTATGATCGGAGGTTCCCTCTATGGCGGTAACGACCGTCTGGGAAAAGTAGGACAGATTACCAACCGCATCAAGCCTAACAACTATATCTATGCTTCAGACGACAATACAAGCCTGTCAGAAGTAAACACTTACGTAGGCATCAGCGGTTCCCCGATAATCAACACCGTGTTCGGTGGCGGCAACGGCGACTATGACTATACCGGCAACGGTGATATGCAGTATTGCGACCCAACGAACCAACCTATCCAGACCAACACTTTTGTGGATATCCACACCAACGGCAATGGCGCTGCTAAAATTGAAACCGTATACGGCGGTGGCGACGGTGTGACTGTCGACGGCTTTATCAAAGTGTTTGTCAACATCCAAAATCCTGACAACACCGACGATATCGGAACTATCTTTGGCGGCAACAACAAAGGTAACTTGAGTCACGTTCCTGATATCATAATGCTGCACGGCAAAATCAACACCGTCTATGGCGGATGCAACGAAGGTGCAATGACCGGCGGCGTTACTATGAGTCCTTACGGCACCGTGGGCAGCTATGTACATCTGCTCAGCAGCTATACCGCAAACGGGAACACCATTACGCCCGATGCAGTGGTGACCGGCGCTGTGTATGGCGGATGCCGTATGAACGATGTGGACAACAATACATTGGTCCTCGTCGACGGCGGCAACCACCCCAATGCAGCCATCTATGGCGGCTGTGATATCAGCGGCAATGTTGGCGGCACCTCTCAGGTCGTTACTAACGGAGGTACAGTGGGAGTTGTTTATGGCGGCGGTAATGGTGATTACACCTACGATAGGACGGGACTTACTGTCTACGATGGTGAAACACTTGTGGCTATAGGTAGTTACAACGCTCCTCAGTGTACTGATGTTCAGGTCGATATATTGGGTGGAAACATAGGAGCCGTAGGCACTGCAACGACCGCCGATGTCGTCTTCGGAGGCGGTCTGGGTCAGGAGACCTCAACTACAGGCACTACGACGGTCAATATCGGACCCGCCTCTGGAACTACAGGTCCCAGCGTGTATGGCTCTGTCTATGGCGGCTCGGCTTTGGGTGAGGTTAACACCACTGAAGTCAACATCCGTAACGGACATATCTACAGCAGCGTATATGGCGGTGGACTGGGAGATACCATCTATCCGGTAAGTGCAGGCCATTCCAATATCCCTGCAAAGGTTAACGGCAATGCCGTAGTGAATATCGGCACCTCGGATCAAGAGTCAAACGGCGTGATTATCGATTACTATGTCTTTGGCGGCAACAACAACAACGGCTCGCCGGCAGGTACCGCAACGGTTAACGTATATCACACCGGCCATACCACCGGAGCAGCTCCCAACAACTCTGTCCCCACAACGGAACTCTCTGTCGAGGATATTCCTACCACGTGGCCTCTTGCAGACGCATCGACCGATCCAGGCTCTAACAACGGCTACTATGCCCTGAAGGGTGTCTATGGTGGCGGAAACCTGGCTCACAAGGCATCAAGCACCGCTTGTACGGTACACGTATGGCACTGCGACAACTCGATCAAGTATGTCTATGGCGGCGGTAAGGCTGCCGACCTTGCTGGCAATGCAAATGTTATTGTCGACGGCGGCCACGTCTATCAGGTGTTCGGCGGCGGCGACGGTGCTGAAACAGGCACCTACGCCAACATCACTGGCAGCACCAACACCACCATCAACGGCGGATATCTGCACTATGTATTCGGCGGTAGCAACACCCGCGGTAACATCGGCGGAAGCCAGAATATCACCATTGCTGAACTGACAGGAGTAGGCAGCTGCTACCCGCCAGTAATCGACAACTTCTTTGCCGGCGGTAACTTGGCATCTATCGGTACGGCTTTGCATCCCGCAACGCTCAACACCACTGTTACCAACTGTAACGTGAAGTTCGGCAACTTCTACGGCGGCGCTAACCGAGCTGATATCATCGGAAATGTAACAATAAACATTTATGGTGGTACCTACCGCAACATATTCGGCGGCAGCAATGCTGCAGCAATCACCGGCGACGTCACTGTCAACTTCCACGGTGGCAAGGTGACCAACATCTTTGGCGGTAACAACACCAGCGGCCAGATCAGCGGCCACATCGTCGTCAATGTGGAGAAGAACACCACTTGTGGTATCTTCAGCATCGACGATATCTATGGCGGCGGCAACCTGGCTCCCTACGGTACTTCTGGAAGCAACAGAGGCAACTATCCGCAAGTGAACATCAAGCATACTGGTACAAGTCCGAGCAATACCGTTGATAGAATCCACCACGATGTCTTCGGCGGCGGATTGGGTTCGTCAGCCGCTGTCTATGGCAATCCACAAGTGACAATCGGCGGCACCGGCGCAGGCAATGTTGTGACCATCCACAACAATGTATATGGCGGCGGCAGCGAGGCTATTGTCAACGGAGACACTCAAGTGACCGTTATCCGCAACTCGACCATCGACGGCAACGTGTATGGCGGAGGCAACGAAGCTAAGGTTACCGGCGACACCAATGTTGAAATCGGTGAGAATTAAAAAAGGCTAACGCCTAACCAATATTAACGGGGATTGCTGATGATTTGAATTCAGTAATCCCCTTTTTGTAAAAGAACATTAAATAACTACAACTATGACTAACGATAAATTAGCTACACAAATACTGAAAATCTTTGCAAATGCTCCATTTACGGCATTCAACTACAAACAAATATCTTCAAAAGTAGGTGCCTACGACAAGGCTCAGCGCCAGCTGGTGCAAGCCACTGTGTATGAGATGGCAGAAGCCAAGATACTGGTAGAGGAGGGTCGCGGCAAATACAAGATAAACCCCAAACATATCAACGACGACCTGCTGCCGAAAAACTACCTCGTCGGTACCATAGATATGAAACAGACGGGCAAGGCTTACGTCATCCCCAACGAGGAAGGACGCGAAGATGTGATGATTGCCCCCAACTATACACGCCACGCTCTACACGGCGACACTGTGAAGGTGCTGATGTTCCCGCAACGCAAGATGCATAAACCTGAGGGGCAGGTGGTGGAAATCCTGCAACGCGCCAAAACCCGCTTCGTAGGTCGCATCCAGAAGATGGAGAAATTCGCCTTCCTGGTCTGCGACAACCGCAATATGGTGGTGGATATCTTTATTCCGCTCGGTGACCTTGCCGGTGCCGAAGACGGCGAAAAGGCGGTGGTGGAAATGACCGACTGGCCGGAACAGATGCACAACCCTGTGGGCAAAGTCGTCAAACGACTCGGCAAACCAGGCGACAACAACGTGGAGATGCAGTCGATACTGGCGGAATATGACTTTCCGCTCGACTTCCCCGCCGAAGCTGAAAAAGAGGCTGAAAAAATCAAAGCCCCCTCCAAGAAAGAGTATGAAGGCCGAAAGGATTTCCGTAAGACGACGACCTTCACCATCGACCCCGCCGACGCCAAGGACTTTGACGACGCCATTTCGTTCAAACGGCTGAAGAACGGCAACTTCGAGGTGGGTGTTCATATAGCCGATGTCTCTTATTATGTAAAACCAGGCACCGCCATCGACCGCGAGGCCTACGAGCGCGGTACGAGCGTCTATCTTGTCGACCGCACCATACCTATGCTGCCCGAAAAACTCTGCAACGGCGTATGCTCGCTGCGCCCCAACGAGGACAAACTATGCTTCAGCGCCGTTTTCGAGATGAACGACAAGGCGGAGGTGCTAAGCCGCTGGTTCGGCAAAACGGTAATCAACAGCGACCGACGCTACAACTATGAAGAGGCTCAGGAGATAATTGAAAACGGAGAACGCCGCGTGCTCGCGGGGAGCAATATAGCTGACAAGGCTGTGCTAGAGTTACATAAGCTGGCTACGATACTGAGAAACGGCCGCTACAAAGAGGGCGCCATCAATTTTGAAAGCCAAGAGGTTAAATTTCAGCTGGACGAGAATGCCAAACCTATAGGTGTTTATATCAAGGAACAAAAAGAGGCCAACTGGCTTATAGAGGAATTTATGCTACTGGCGAACAGGAATGTAGCTGAGAGTATCGGAAAGACTAATAAAACTAGTAAGACTAGCAAGACCAGTAATGCCAGCAAAACCTTCGTTTACAGGGTTCACGACGAACCCAACCCCGAGAAGCTCAACACCTTCGTGGAGTTTGTCACTAAGCTGGGCTTCAAGATGAAAGTTGGCAGCCGCAAGGCTCTGGCGGACAGCTACAATCACCTGTTCGAGCAGATTGCCGGACGCGGCGAGGAGTATATGATCGACACCATAGCCATACGGACGATGTCGAAGGCCTATTATTCGACCGACAATATCGGCCACTACGGACTGGCTTTCCCATTCTACACTCACTTCACATCGCCCATTCGCCGCTACCCCGACTTGATGGTACACCGGCTGCTGGAAAGATATCTTGGAGGAGGCAACAGCGTCAACGCCGAAGAGTATGAAGAATACTGCAAGCACTGCTCGCTGATGGAGAAGAAGGCCGCCGACGCCGAACGCACCAGCGTTAAATACAAACAGGCGGAATTCCTGAGCGACAAGCTGGGACAGGTGTTCACCGCCAATATCTCGGGTGTCAGCAAGTGGGGTATCTATGCCGAAATCGAGGGCAACAAGTGCGAAGGTATGATACCTATCGGCTCGCTCAAGGGCGACTACTATATGCTCGACGAGGACAATTATCAGGTTATCGGACGACGCTACGGCAAGTGCTACAAACTTGGCGACTCGGTGCAGGTGCGCGTAAGGGCAGTGGATATGATGAAGAAACAAATCGACTTCGACCTGGTAGATGAGACCGAAACTATAAAAACCAGTATCCCTAGTAAGACTAGTAGAACTAGTAAAACTAGAGATACTAGTAAGACTAGAAAGACTAGTCCTACTAGAAATACTAGCAAACCCAGAAAAAACCACAAAAAACGCTAACCTATGCCCGAAAAATCCATCTTCAAAAAGGTTGCTAACTACAAAGAGCTATATGTCTACCAGAAATCAGACGTTCTAGTGCAGCTGACCGCAGTTTTCTGTAAAAGGTTCCTTCCCCTCTATGGCGACCGTACTGTAGACCAGATGAATATGGCTGCCCGTAGCGGCAAACAGAACATTGTTGAGGGCAGCGAGGCCGCTATGACCAGCACGGAAAGCGAGTTAAAGCTGGTCAATGTGGGACGTAGCAGTTTTCAGGAACTGCGCGAGGACTATGAAGACTATTTGAAGAAAAGGAATCTCCCTATTTGGGGCAAAGAGCATCCACGCTACGAGAAGATGGTCTCATTTTGTCGACAGCATAACGATTACGACGCTTATAAAGTACTGGCAAATAACCTTTCAGCAGAGGAGTACTGCAATATGGCAATAACACTTTGCCACATCACCGACAGGATGTTTGAGAACTATCTTAAGCATCTGGAAAAGACCTTTATAAACGAAGGTGGCATTAAAGAACGTATGCACGCAGCTCGCACCGGATACAGACAACAACAAGACCGCCGTCTGCAAGAACTGGAACAGGAGAACGCCCAACTCAAAACCGAAATAGCCGTCCTAAAAGAACAACTAAAAAAAGAAGGAAAACTAGTATAACTAGTCCCACTAGAGATACTAGTAATACTAGCCCTACCTAAAATCTTAACAAAAACGTAACAGCATTTTTGCTGTCTAGTTGAATTGGTTTCGTACTTTTGTATCGTCCAACGAAAGGATATTACAATTATATTTACATATAAACCAATTAATTAAAAATGAATTTTTGGGAAATAACGACAGTAATCTTGAAATTGGCCGGTGCATTGGCAGTCTTCCTCTTTGCAATGAAGCTGATGAGCGAAGGCCTTCAGAAGATTGCAGGAAGCAAGATGCGCTCTGTATTGAAACACATAACCGGCAACCCTCTGAGCGGCATCTTGACCGGTACGGCTGTCACCGCAGCCATCCAAAGTTCGTCGGCCACAACGGTAATGGTGGTGGGCTTTGTCAACGCCGGCTTGCTGTCGCTGGCAGGAGCCGTGGCAGTCATTATGGGTGCCAATATCGGCACCACCGTAACGGCGTGGATAATAACACTTTTCGGCCTTGGCGACAATGCCGGGGGATTCAGTTTGCCTATGCTGCTGGCGGCCATAAGCCTTTTCTTTATCTTCTCGGGCCGCGACAAGATGAAGTCGATCGGACAAACCATCATCGGCCTCGCCCTGCTGCTTGTGGGTATGGAACTGCTGCAGGAACCGATGTCGAACCTCGACCAATATCCCAATTTCCTTCACGCAATATCGACTCTCAGCAACTACGGTTTCTGGTCGATACTTATTTTTATTGCCATCGGTGCCCTGCTCACCTGTCTTGTGCAGGCATCTGCGGCAATGATGGCCATAACCCTTGTGATGTGCTACAACGGATGGATTGGGTTTGACGTCGCCGTGGCGCTGGTTATGGGACAGAACATCGGCACGACCATCACCGCCAACCTTGCGGCACTGGTGGCCAACACAGCCGGCAAGAAAGCAGCTCGCGCCCACTTGGTGTTCAACGTGGTGGGTGTAATCATAACGCTCATCGTGTTCTCGCCGCTGATGAACTTCATCGCTTTCCTGACTGAGAATATGACGGGATGCAGTCCCTACGCTCCTATCGACGACCCGCTCTACAACCGCGAGTCGGTGCCTCTGGCCATATCGCTGTTCCACACCATTTTCAATGTCGGCAACACCATTATCCTCGCCTTCTTCATACCGCAGATATTGAAGATTGTCGACTGGATGGTGAAAACCAAGGTCGAAGACACCGAGGACGAGTTCCGCCTCACCTATATCGAGGGCAACTGGCTCTCTACCGCCGAGCTCAACCTGCAGTCGGCCAAGAGCGAGATTGAGGAGTTCTCGAAACGGGTGCTGCGTATGTACACCTTCCTGCCGGGACTTCGCACCGCCAAGGACGACGAGGAGTTTGACTCTCTCATTGAGCGCATAACAAAATATGAGGACATCACCGACCGTATGGAACAGGAAATCACAAAGTTCCTTACCCGTGTCGGCAGCGGCGACGTGAGCCAGCACGCATCAGAACGTATCAGCACTATGCTGCGCATTATCGACAACCTGGAAAGCATTGGCGACGCCATTTTCCAGATAGCTATGACACGCAAAAGCAAACGTGAGGATGCCGTCCATTTCGACTCAAGCCTCAACGCCAACCTTGCACATATGAGCGAGCTGGTGCAGAAAGCCCTTGATGTGATGGACGCCAACCTCAAAGACTATGACAACATCGACCTTGACGCTGCCTATGCTGCCGAACACGACATCAACGCCTATCGCGACCTGCTGCGTGCTCAGCATCTCGATGCACTGAAACTTGGCATCTACGACTACGCTATAGGTAACGCTTACAGTGGCTTATACGCACTTTATGAGAAACTTGGCGATTATGTAATCAATGTTTCTGAGGCTATCGGTGGCAAGAAGGAGGATTAATCATAGTGGCATACGTTAACTACATATATCACAGTTGTTTTACTGTTCAAACCGACGACGCTCTGATAGTTTATGACTATTGGAAGGATAGCGGAGATATGCGCCTTCACGCTTTGATTGACGCTCGGGGCGACAGACAACTGTATTTCATAGTATCGCACTTCCACGAGGACCATTTCAACCCTGAAATTCAAGACTATGACGACGCCCGTTTGCTGCTCTCTTACGACACATCGAAACGGCGACATGTAAAACCGCCAAAGGCTACCGCTGTGCTGCGACCAGGCGACGTTTACGAGGACGAATATCTGAAACTTAACGCGTTGCGCTCGACCGATGTAGGCATCGCCTCCCTGGTAACTCTGCCCGACGGCACTACCGTCTACCACGCCGGCGACAACAACAACTGGTATTTCCCCGAAAACGAAGAGGAACATATTCGCTGTTCGCTCGACGAAATGGAGGGTATGTTCCTTTCAAACCTTAAAGAAGTGAGAATTATCACTAAGGAGGTCGACTTCGCTATGTTTCCCGTCGACCCACGACTGGGCGGCGAAATGTTGCGCGGCGCCTGCCAATGGCTGCAACAGATACACACAGGCCACTTCTACCCTATGCACTGCTGGGGCCGATGGAACGAGGTTGTCGAGGGCATCGCTCAACTGAAAGAACTGTTCCCCGAAACTGACTTCGACTGCACCGGTGAACAATGCAAAGAGGAACCTATCTTTTTAGAATAGCTCTTCAAGCTTTTTATAGCTTGCCTCGAGAGTCTTCATTTTACGACATTTTACCATCCGCAACCACCAATAGCGAATGTTACGGCCAATGGATTTGAGCGCATTGATTGTGGGTCCGGCAAGGACTGCCTCTATGTGTAGCAACGCTACCGCAACAACTCCCCACCAAGCTCCAATGTCGGCCAAACGGCTCATCCAGGCACCACCCGTACAAGCCATCACAATGCCTATGACAAAGGCATAGATGATTGACAATATGAATCTTATGCCAAAATTGACTGAACTGCGAAACTGGCTGTCGGCAATTAGCTTGCGCGTTAGAAGGTGTGTGGGCAGGAACGGTATAGGATAACATATCAGCCAGAAAAAGAAGAGCCAGCGCACCTGCGGCACAACAATAATGCCTGCAATGAGAGCTGCGAGAGGCAGCAGAGCAAGCATCAATGTTCCAAAACTCCAATGTTCGGGGACCATACGCTCACGCAGACGCAGACTTTCGCATTGACGCTTAAAGTCGCGCGTTTCTGTCATAAGGGTATCAAAACCGGCACTCTGTTCTACGGAACGACGGTCAAGGTCGAGCGACACTTTCTGACGGACGAGGAATCGGTTCCAAGCTGTGTTCTTCATTCCCTCTCGTTTACGCACCATTCCGTTTAGGACATTGCAAAGGGTGAATATCTCTTCGTAATGCTCTTCGTCGCGGATATCATGCATCAGCGGACTGAGGGCTGTGGAAAGTGCTTCGCGCATCGCATTCAGCGCCACTGGTTCGTTGTCGCGAAAATCCTGCATAAACGGCTGTACCGGGATAGGTTTGCCGATATTGACCACAAGATTGCTGTATGGACGCTCATATTCGTCGAAGTCGATGCCTGTAGGAACGATGTATAGCGGGTGGTCGCCAAGTTTGATCTGTGTCTCGCCTGCAATGCGGAACATACCCTTGCCCATTGGAAGCAGGTGATGGCGGTTGTTGTGGCGACCCTCCGCCATCAGGCACAGCGGGAAGCCGTCAAGCAGCACATCGCGCGAACGGTCGAATATATCGTTGTTTTTTGACAGATTGCTTTGTCCGTCGCGAATCCTGTAAACAGGCAGAATTTTCAGGAAAGTGAGGATTGCACGGATAGTTGGATTCTCAAATATGTCGGCTCGGGCAAGAAACACCGGCGGCTTCGGAGCAAAATTCAACACCGCCAAAGGCTCCATCAACGCCTGCTGATGACAGGGAGCTATAATGTAGGCCCCGTCGGTGGGCAGATTCTCCATACCGTGGACGTCGAAACGCTGGTAATGGCAGCGGGTGCCAAACTGCACGAGGGGACTCAAAATATTGTAAAGGACATTATTGTCTTGTATAGCTTTTGACATAAAAAAGAATTATTTACAACTATCTGTAATTATCTGATTCTATTATTCCTATGAGAATTTTAACAATTGTTTACTTTTGCAAAGATACGAAAAAAAACATTTTTGAGTTAATGATGTTAAAATATCTTCTGATGCATAGATTAAAAATGGTATTCCTGCTGCTCTCCCTCTTCCTGGGTTCCTTTGGCAGCTCGACGGTCAAAGCACAAAGCGGCTACGGCTCAAACAAAATATTGAGCTATGCAACCGTTGTGGACGGCGACACAATACCTTTGGTGCACCTGCAAACGGTTATAATTGTCCGCAAATGGGCTCTTTTGACCGACAAGGAGATACGTAAAAATCAGAGACTCATACGAAATGTAAAAAAGGTTATGCCCTATGCAAAAGAGGCACGCAAACGCCTTGAAGAGTTGGAAAGGGAAATGGCCGGAATGAATGCCAAGAAACGCAAAGAATATGTAAAACAGGTTGAACAAGAGGTCCTTGACGACTTCTATGACGACCTCGAACATCTTACTTTCTCACAAGGCAAAGTTTTGCTGAAACTGATCGACCGCGAAACGGGCAACAACTCCTACACTCTTATCGCCGACCTCAGAGGCTCGTTCCGCGCATCGTTCTACAACACCTTTGCCCGTATGTTCGGATTCAATATGAAAGAGCGTTTCGACCCGAAACACAACAAAGACGACAATCTTTTGGAACGCGTGGCTCGCTCCGTCGAGCTCGGCAAACTATAACTATATAATTCTATGAACATTGCCTATTGTTTTCTGTCTGCAGTACCTATGCGCTCCAGCGCATCACACAGGTCGGAGATGGTCAACCAGCTTCTTTTTGGCGACAAGGTTGAGGTGCTGGAATCCCTGCCTGAGTGGATGCGGGTACGCTCACTCTTCGACAACTACGAAGGATGGGTCAGCAACAAGCAACTGACGGAGAACAAAGTCTTCGAAAATCTCGACTACATAACTCTATGCAACAACTATGCAGAGATCGACAATATGCGCATTATGGTTCCCGCCGGCTCTTACTGTAAGAAAGAATGGCTCAAAACCAACAGCATCATACAAATCAACCCAATATCTGTTGCACGCCAGTTCGTTGGAAGCCCCTATCTTTGGGGTGGACGCACCTCTATGGGCATTGACTGTTCTGGATTGGTGCAGGTGGTGTACAAAATTTGCGGCATCAACCTCCCACGCGACGCCTCTCAGCAAGTCCTCTGTGGTACTGATATTTCTCTAGGCAATTCCGTATCAGGCGATTTGGCTTTCTTCTCTAACGCCGATGGCAAAATCGTCCATACTGGCATTCTTGTCGGCGACGGCACCATTATACACGCTTCGGGGCAGGTCAGGCAAGACAAAATCGACTCCAACGGCATCTTCAACGCCGAAAAAGGATGTTACACCCACCATCTGCATTCGCTGCGCCGGATCGTATCAAAAAATTCAACTTTTCCGTTGGGTTAACTCTGGGTTAGTTCTGGGTTAATTCTGGGTTTACGCATAATTTATGCGTATCTCTTTATAACCATCTAGTCCTCCGTACATTACCTCCAAAATTGTACTGATACATACTCCAAAGCAATTACTCTAATCACATATATTATTTTTTTTCGTATATTTGTATCTGAAAATAGCTACATATTTTTAGATGCAACTATCTAGTTATGAAGAAATATATCACTAATTTCAAGATTGTCGGCAAGCGAGTTTTCAATGAAACTTATTTCTCGCTGACACTACAGCATCCTGAAAAACTGCCTGAAATAGCAGCGGGACAGTTTGTCGAAGTGGAGGTGCCTGGTAACAAACAGGTAATGCTGCGCCGTCCCATATCCATCCACGACGTAGACACTGATTCCAACACACTTACACTGCTCGTTCAAGTCGTTGGCAAGGGCACACGCACCCTCTCCGAAATGAGTATCGGAGAAACTCTGAATCTCGTATATCCGCTCGGTCACGGATTCAGCATAGAGGGCAAGAAGGTACTACTCGTTGGCGGTGGCGCAGGTATTGCTCCTCTGCTTCACCTTTCCAAGTGCTTTAGCGCCAAAGGCATAAAACCCGTTATTTTGCTCGGTGGACGCTCTGCTTCCTTGATCCCCGTCCAAAAAGAATTCGAACCCTATGGCACAGTGGCTTTCGCCACCGAAGACGGCTCTCTCGGAGAGAAAGGTCTTGTCACACAACACAGTTTGTTCCCAGCCGATTACGACCATATCTACACGTGCGGACCTACACCAATGATGAAGGCGGTGGCTCGCCACGCTTTGTCTAATGGCATCGAATGTGAAGTGTCGTTGGAGAATATGATGGCCTGCGGCATCGGCGCCTGCCTCTGCTGTGTGGTTGACAGCGACGAGGGACACAAATGCGTATGCAAAGAGGGACCCGTGTTCAATGCAAAAAGACTTACAAACTGGATAAATAAATAGACCGATATGCTTGAAACCAAGATACATAACCTAACTCTTAAGAATCCCGTAATGACCGCCTCCGGCACTTTCGGATATGGCGAGGAATTTGCTGATTTCATCGACCTTAATCGTCTGGGAGGCATCATCGTCAAAGGTACCACTGGCGAACGTAGGCAGGGCAACCCCTACCCGCGTATGGCTGAAACTCCCTCAGGAATGCTCAACGCTGTAGGTCTGCAGAATGTAGGAGTAGAGACCTTCTGCAAGGAAGTATATCATAGAATCAAGAACTTAGACACCAATATCATCGTCAACGTCAGCGGTTCTTCGATAGAGGAATACTGCAAAACCGCAGCGATGATTGATGATCTTGACAACATACCCGCCATCGAGCTGAATATCAGCTGCCCCAACGTGAAGAAAGGCGGTATGGGTTTCGGTACAAACCCCGATATGGCGGCACAGGTGGTCAGTGAGGTACGCAAGGTTTATCATAAAACACTGATAGTAAAGCTTACACCCAACGTTACAAGCGTTGTCGACATCGCCAAAGCCGTCGAAGGCGCCGGTGCCGACAGCGTTAGCCTTATCAACACCCTTCTGGGTATGGCCATCGATGTTGAGAAGCAGCGGCCTTATCTCAGCACCATTACCGGCGGCCTCAGCGGTCCCGCAGTCAAACCTGTGGCCGTCAGAATGGTATGGCAGGTGGCACACGCTGTAAGCATTCCCGTCATCGGCTTGGGCGGCATAGCTTCTGCTGCCGACGCGCTCGAGTTCCTGATGGCAGGTGCGAAAGCCGTTCAGGTAGGTACTGCCAACTTCATTGATCCCGCTATCACAATGAAGATAATCGACGGTCTTGAAGACTACTGCAAACGTCATAGAATCAGCAACATCAACGACATTATCGGCATTATATGACAATTGTTGCGGACAGCGGCTCAACAAAGACCACTTGGGCTTTGGTAGAGACTGGTAACAAGGTCGTTACCGAAGGCCTCAATCCCCATTTCAGCACCGATCAACAGGTGCTGGAAGCTTGTACCACTGTGCGCCAGCAATTCGAAATTCAAAATTCAAAATTCAAAATTCACTTCTATGGAGCTGGTTGCGGCAACAAGCAGCAAGCCAAACGTATGAAAGTACTCTTACAGCAAGGCTTCAGCACTAACAATGTGACCGTTGAAACCGATATGTTGGGAGCTTGCAGAGCAGTAAGTGACGGCAATCCCAGCGTAGTAGCCATTTTGGGGACAGGCAGCAATACCTGCCTTTTCGACGGAGAGGCCATTGTACGACAGCCCGTCAGCACAGGTTATGTTCTTGGAGACCACGGTTCGGCCAACCACGCAGGCCGCAAGCTCCTTGGCGACTATCTTTCAAACAGGATGCCCTCGAGAGTAAAGCGATTGTTCCACAACAGTTTTCACCTCTCTGATGCGCAGTTGATTGATGCTGTATACCATCAACCGCATCCTAACAGATTCCTTGCTTCACTGGCACCTTTCGCCATCAAAAATATTGATGATGATTATTGCCGGGGTATCCTTACCGAGACACTTCGCGAGTGGTATTTCCAATGTCTGGTGTGGCTTCTTAAAGGGCGCAAGGCTCATTCTTTTTCAATTGGTTGGAACGGCGAAGTGAATTTCATTGGAGGCTATGCCAAAGCCGTAGAACCATTGTTGAGGGAAGGGTTGTTTAGCGATGGACCTTTCCATATCGGCACCGTCATCGCCGACCCTATCGACGGTCTCATAGAATATCACCGAGTTTCTAAAAATTCTTAATTTTTTATCGAAAAATACTTTTAACAAATAATCAACGTTACATTCGCATTAAAATTCAAAACTGAAACAATGGACTTAAGTAAAATCTTAGTAGTTTCCGGCAAACCGGACATTTACGAACTCGTATCGCAAACCAAGAACGGTGCTATCGTCGAGTCGCTTGCTGACAAAAAACGCTGCCCCGTCTTCAAATCAGACCGAATCAGCTCATTGAACGAGATAAGCATCTTCACCACCGAAAAAGAGAAACCGCTGGGCGAAGTGCTGCAGGACATTTTCCGTAAAGAAGATGGTAAAACCATCACTTTTGAAATCAAGAAAGCTTCTGGCAACGAGCTATTCGCATACTTCAAGGAAATTCTCCCCAACTACGACACCGACCACGTACACGCCAGCGATGTAAAGAAAGTACTGCTTTGGTACAACCTGTTGGTCAATGCAGGGAAAATCGACCTCGAAGAACCTGAAACAGAAAAACAAGAAGAGGAAAAAGCAGAATAGTTTTATTATCCTATTCTCATTCATTTAGCGGAACGGAAAATAAATTTTGCCGTTCCGCTTTTGTTTTGTAATTTTGTATTTTTATTGTACCAAAATATAATGCGTTATATATTACTCATAATCAGTCTCATTACACTCGCATTCGGTGCCTCCGAGTGCCAGGCGCAGCAGCAATTACGCCATATTACGTATTACAGCTACGACTATGACAGCGATCATACCGACACCACCAAGACATTTGTCAACCAGATTGGAACTCAAATAAAAGTGTACAATGACGCTCCCGCCAAAGGCAATCTGATACCCGGTTACGCCGAGGAACTCACCTATGCCGACTATCAGAGCGACAGCATCTTTTTCCAATACCACTACCTCGACAACCACGACCTGTTCTATGTCGCTTCCACGATGAACCGCAGCGACATCAAGTGGGACACCCAAATCGTTGATTCCAAGACCACACGCTATGTCACCAGCATCAACAGCAACCGCATCGAGCTGTTGTTTTCGACCAAGGAAGGCTTCAATGCCAACCCCCTGCCCTACTACGGCAAATTCGATGGAGTGTTGCAACAGATGGTCCGCAACGGACTGGTACAGATTGAGTTGAATGCAATCACAAAAGAAAAGCAGAAGGCAAAGCAAATCATCCCCGACAATTTAGGCACCCGCAAAAGCTCGCGCGAGATGAGCAACCTCAAACGCGACAGGATGGTGCTGACAACGCACGTGTTTGAAAACGAGCAGATTTGCTGGGGCAAAGAGAAGCCCACCATAACCGACATACCTTTCGACACCACGCTGCACTATGCCGGTGGCACGTTGATACTGAAACGCATTAAACTGCCCAAGCTGCCAGAGCACTACCAAACATTCATCGAGTTGCGCCAACGCTCGAACGGTGACGCCTACGACCGCACAGGTTCGGTTTTCATCATACCCCGTGCAGGTGAGACCGGAGTGCCGACATTCCTCGACGGAATTTTGTACCACCCCGACTCGCTGCCAATAGTTGAGGGTAGTGATGGCCAACGCTATCAAGGCATTGTTCAGCAGCTCAGCAATATGCATAAATACAAATCTGCACCCTCTGCTTTCAGCCCCATTGTTGAGCTAATGCGTTTTTTCACCCCATTCGGCGTAGGAAAATTCAACGACAGAGTACATATAGACGGACTGAAATGGGAGGACGAAACATTTTACAAACAGGAGGTCACCGACCTCAAACCATTGCTTGAAGGGGATGTTTTTATAGGAGTATTCATAGGCAACTATGATGGCGGCGGCCACAAGGTAAGTCTTGACATCAAATCATATCCCAATGACTACGAATGGGAGATTGCTGAGGAAGAAGAGAGTTCTGTCGTCTCGCTCGTCAACACCTGCAACGTGCTGGAGATGGCCGGCCAGAACTACGGCAAGATATTCGGAACCGACAGCATTACAGTGGATTTCTACACCGAGGGCGACGAGAAAGAGATAACTCTCCGCTACATCAGCACCGGCCACGGCGGATGGGGCGGCGGTGACGAGTTCAACCCAAAGGAAAATTCCATCATCATTGACGGTGTGAAACGTTTCAGCCACACTCCGTGGCGCTGCGACTGCGCCCGTTACCGTGAGTGGAATCCCGTGTCGGGCAACTTTTGGAACGGCATATCCAGCAGCGACCTCAGTCGCAGCGGATGGTGCCCCGGAACAGCCACACAGCCAGTCTATTTTGACCTCAGCGACCTTGAACCCGGCACCCATACGCTGACTATCGCCATTCCGCAAGGCAAGCCTATGGATGGCGGTTTCAGCCATTGGAATGTTAGTGCATCACTAATCGTAAACTACTGATTCTATGAAAAGAAGCATATATATAATAATCCTCTCGCTACTGCTTTTGGTAGGCTGCAAAAGCAAAGTCACCAACATTAAAGGACCTGCCAAGCAGACACCTACGGACATTCCCGAATTGCCTTACATTCTCGAGGGCGACTACACTCCCGACACTGGAGTGATGTACAAGGTCCTTATTGGTGACGACACCTGTTTTGTCGTTGTTGACAGTATAACCAACGGTCAACTTTATGGCTATTACTATCAACTTGTTGAAGGTAGCGACTGCGTGGAGCGTAAAGAGTTTACACAAGATGCACACTGGAAAAACAAACGCAGTGAAGCACTTGTTTATCTCTACCAAGATCCTGAGTACCACCGCACAAACGATTCTTTATACCGTATACCTCACAGCAAAATAAAAATAAAACGCGATATTGAGTATGGACAGGCATTAGGCTATTGGTGCAGTATGCCGAACACTGAAGACCAGAGCTATCTTGAGATCCTTTCCGATGGTATCACCAAAAGCATTGTCCGCACAACCCAGTCACTGAAAATGGACATCTACCAGCCTGATTATGATGATATCGAACAGTATAAACGACCCTTGATTATGCTGATACATGGTGGAGCATTCTATGTAGGTGACAAGCGCGACAGCCTCATCTCGGGTCTTTGTCGTCATTTTGCCTCTATGGGTTACATCGCCGTCAGCATTAACTACCGACTTGGATTCCTGCCTGCCAAAAGCGAGATTTCACGTACCGGCTATATGGCCTTGCAAGACGCCCACGCTGCTATGCGCTATCTGGTAGACCACGCCAACAAACTTGGAATAGATACCAATTATATCTTTGTAGGCGGTGCCAGTGCCGGTGGCATCACAGCCCTCAATCTCGCCTTTATGCGCGACAAAGACCGTCCAAAATACGTAAACAACAGGCAATGGCGCGACCTTGGCATTATCTCAAGCAGCGGAAACAGCAGCCACGCTACATTCAGCATCCGCGCAGTAGCCAATATGTGGGGAGCCGTCACTAATCTTAATATGCTAAAAAACAGTCATACTAACATCATTTCTTTCCACGGCGACGCCGATCAAGTTGTGCCTTACGACAATGGTTATCCGTTCAATGATATGAGTATCAAACTGGGCAAACGAATGTTCGACCGTATGTACGGATCTTTGCAAATTGACAAACGCGCGCGCGAGTTGGGTATGCGCAGCGAATTGAACACCTTCCCATCAGAAGGTCACTCGTTGCAGCGCTATCCCGACGGCACCTGGAACCAGAAAAACTACCTCTTTATACAAGACAAAACAACCAAGTTCTTCTACAAAGAAATTGCAGGAAAAACACCTGCAATTGAAAACGACCGCAACGATCCACGCCATTACATTATCAACGACGACGATGCCTCCGAAGTATGCTGGCGCGTAGAAGGAGGATTTATACTAAAGATTGAAGGCAATAATATATGGGTTGTATGGCGCGACGAGGCTCCGAAACACAAACTCTACGCCTCTGGTCTTAACGCCAAACAATTTGGTTTCAACGACATAATAAATATCGACAATGACAGAAAAGGAGATACTGACAAGAATTGATGCCATCGATATGGCTATAGCCAACTACGAGGAACTCGACTGCGATATGGACAATCCTGAGTATATAGCACGAGGCAACGGTTTCTGCGACAGCAAGTATAGCGAGGATTTCATTCAAGGTCAACTCGAAAATCTTCGACGCGAGCGACTTATGCTCGAAGAAATCCTCTCAACACTATAACCCCCTTTTAACCTTTTCAACCCTTTCAACCTTTAAAACAAAAAAACACACAATATGACCTACACAGAGAAAGACCAGAAATTTAAACGTTACACTGTAACCTCTGCCCTCCCCTATGCCAACGGTCCTGTACATATCGGGCACCTCGCCGGTGTCTATGTCCCTGCCGACATTTATGTACGCTATCTACGCGCCCAGGGCGAGAAAGTTATGTTTATCGGCGGCAGCGACGAGCACGGCGTTCCCATCACCATCAAAGCCCGCAAAGAGGGCGTTACACCTCAGGATATCGTAGACCGTTATCACAAGATTATCAAGGATTCCTTCGCTGAACTGGGAATCTCATTCGACATATATAGTCGTACCAGCAGCAAGGAACATCACGAAACAGCAGCCGAATATTTCGACAAACTCTACAAAGACGGCAAACTTATCGAGAAAACCTCTATGCAATACTACGACGAGGAAGCACACCAGTTCCTTGCCGACCGCTACATTACCGGTACTTGCCCCCACTGCGGCAACGAACGAGCCTATGGCGATCAATGCGAAGCCTGTGGCACCTCGCTCAATGCCACCGACCTTATCAACCCAAAATCAGCTCTCAGCGGCTCAAAACCCGTCCTAAAAGAAACCAAACACTGGTTCCTACCTCTTGACAAAGACGAACCTTGGCTGCGCCAGTGGATTCTTGAAGGCCACAAAGACGACTGGAAAACAAATGTCTATGGTCAATGCAAGTCGTGGATTGACGCCGGTTTGCAACCCCGTGCCGTCACCCGCGACCTCGATTGGGGTGTAAAAGTACCCCTCGCCGAAGCCGAAGGCAAAGTACTATACGTATGGTTCGACGCACCTATTGGATATATCAGCTTCACAAAACAACTCAAGGGCGACGACTGGGAGAAATGGTGGAAAGACAAGGATACCAAGTTGGTACACTTTATTGGCAAGGACAATATCGTCTTCCATTGCATCATTTTTCCATCAATGTTACATGCCGACGGCAGCTACATCCTGCCCGACAACGTTCCTGCCAATGAATTTCTTAACCTCGAAGGTGACAAAATCAGCACCTCTCGCAACTGGGCTGTATGGCTGCACGAATATCTGAAAGATTTTCCTGGCAAACAGGACGTGTTGCGCTACACCCTCTGCAGCAACGCTCCTGAAACCAAAGATAACGACTTTACTTGGAAAGATTTCCAGCTGAAAAACAATAGTGAACTCGTCGCCATTCTCGGCAACTTCGTTAACCGCACCCTCGTATTGACACATAAGTTCTTCGATGGGCGTGTGCCTGCTCAGGGTAATAAAACAGCACTCGACGACGAAGTACTCCGCGAGATCGCCACCTATCCCGAAAAGATTGGCCGTAGCATCGAGACCTACCGTTTCCGCGAAGCCCTCGCTGAAATGATGAACCTGGCTCGCCTCGGCAACAAATACCTGACCGAGACAGAGCCTTGGAAGCTTGTCAAAACAGACCCCGAACGCACCGCCACAGTATTGAATATCTCATTACAAATATGTGCCAATCTGGCAGTCCTCTGCGCACCGTTCCTGCCATTTACAGCCGACAAGATGCACAAGATGATGAATCTACCAGCATTGGGATGGAAAGACTCTGGTCGCGCCGACATCCTTATGGATGGTCTTACTCTCGATAAGCCAGATCTGCTCTTCGAGCAAATCGACGACGCCACAATCCAAGCCCAGGTGGACAAGCTCCAAGCCACCAAAGAGCAGAACGCTCTCAACGCTTGGCAGCCAGCCACAGTCAAAGATAACGTTGCTTTTGAAGACTTCGGCAAGGTCGACATCCGCGTCGGCACCGTACTCGAATGCAGCAAAGTACCCAAGGCTGACAAACTGTTGCAATTCAAAATTGACGACGGAATGGGCGGCCGCACCATCGTCAGCGGCATAGCCAAATTCTACCCCGAACCCGAGAAACTTGTTGGTATGCAGGTCTGCTTCATCGCCAACTTCGAGCCCCGCAAGCTAAAGGGTGTCGTCAGCGAAGGTATGATACTCAGCGCCGAAGACAAAGACGGCCGTCTGGTACTCATCACACCCAGCCAGCTCGTCACCGCCGGCGTCAATGTCGGATAAAATCCCCATTCAATAAAAAAGAGCAGGGCAACGATTGGTTGCCCTGCTCTTTTTATGTTGTTTAATTTGTTTATTTAAGACCCAGTTTCTTCTTGACTAGGGGTAGAATGTCGTCGCTATCCTGCTGATAGAGAAGTGTACCGGCAGAGGTGTCAAAGATATAGGTATATCCGTTCTCTTTTGCCACATCCGAAATGGCCTGCTTTGCACGATCAATAATTGGCTGCAGAAGTTCTTTCTCTTTCTCTTGTAATTTTTGCTGAGCACTCTGCTGATAGCTCTGGATGCGCTGGTTGAGGTCGTTGAGTTCTTGCTCCTTGGTGGTACGTATAAGTTCCGTCATCTGAGCTTTACGTTCCTGATAGTCTGTGTATTTCTTCTGCAGTTCCTCCTGCATAGCGGTAAGTTCGCCCTCGAGGAGTTTCACTTCAGCTTCAAAAGCAGACTGAGCAGAGTCCTTGCCTGGCATAATCTGCATAAGGTCAGCCGAGTTGATGTGTCCGAGTTTTACGGATTTCTGTGCAAATGTCGCTGTTCCAAAAGCGAACATTGCGACGAGGAATAAAACAAAACTTTTTTTCATTATTAGTACTATTAAATTATTAATTATCAGAATTTAAATGATTCTATTTTCAAGGTTTTCTCATTTCTGGATTAGACACCTCTTTCTTTCTAGTCGGTTGGGAAGCGTCTTTTTCTTCGTTATTGTTGCCACCTGCCTTATAGCCAAGCATATCCAACACAAGGTCACTGACATCGTATTTTGCATTGACATAGAGCAATGTGGCTGAGCCTGATTTATCTAGGATGAAAGCATAGCTTTTTTCGTTTGCGATACGTTCGATGGCATTATATACGCGATCCTGTATCGGTTTCATCAATTCAGCGCGTTTCTTGTCGAGGTCGCCGCCAGGTCCAAAATATTTGTTCTGCAATTCCTTGGCTTCATTTTCTTTAGCCTTGATTTCCTCCTCACGCTTGCGTTTCAAGTTGTCGGGCAGCAGATAGGCTTCCTGCTGATAAGTCTTATACAGACGGTCTATCTCTTGGAATTTCTGCTCCAATTCCTTCTGCCAATTAGCAGCCTGCTTGTCCAGCTGCGACTGTGCACGCGAATAGTCGGGAATGTTCGACAGAATATACTCCGTATTTACACAGGCATATTTCTGTGCCCAGACAGCCATCGGCAAAAGAAAAACAAATATGAACAATAGACGTTTCATATTACTTACAATCAATCGATACTTTGATTTATACTGAAATGGAACTGACTGCCACCGTAACTGCCGTCAAAGCCATAGCCCCAGTCTATACCTATCAGACCAAACATCGGCATATAGAGTCTAACTCCAAGTCCTGCCGAATTATACAGTTTGAAAGGCTGGAACTCTTTGATTGAACTCCACGAGTTGCCGCCCTCAAGGAAGCCAAGCGCATAGATGGTCATAGCAGCACTCTCGATTATAGGCTGACGCAACTCAAGAGTATAGCGGTCAAAGACCGATGCACCGTCATCGGGACTAAGTTTGTAGTTCTGATATCCGCGCAGAGGGATGACCTCACGGCCGTCAAGAACCCACGACGAAAGTCCATCACCGCCAACATAGTAGCGTCCAAAGGGTGACAAACCTATATCGTTGTTATAATAGCCCATATATCCAAAACGGAAGCGTGCATTAAGCACCACATCGCCGATAACGTTGAGCATCCACGAACCACGTATATTCACCTTATAGTATTCCAGCCACTTGTATTTATCCGACGACGATAACGTAGAATAATCCTTGCTGCTCATCAACGAGTAAGGCGGCGTGACGAATCCCTGCACCGACACTTCAGAGCCACTGCGAGGATAGATAGGCGAATCAAGCGAATTGCGGCTGATACCTATGCTGTAGGCAAGGTCGTTGGCATGACCGTTGGTAAAATAAGGTGTCAGCGAGGTGTAGTTGTTCAACAGATAATGTCTATATGAAAGCGACTGCGACATAATGAAATAGTCATCAGGCCACTTCAGACGGCGGGTCAGCGACACGTTGGCTCCAGTTATAGTGAGACTGTAGTAGTTGTCACTACCTTTCGACTGCCAAAAACCATTGCTGATAAGGTTGTGCGAGATAGAAATACCCAACGACTGTGGACGTTTGCCACCAAGCCAAGGCTCGGTAAAGCCTGCATTGATGGCATAATAGTATTTGCCGTTCGATACTGCATTGAGCATCAGCTTCTGGCCGTCGCCGGCAGGCAGAGGATGCCAAGCTTTTTTGTTGAAAATATTGCGTGCCGAGAAATTGTTGAGCGTAATACCCACCTGCCCTATCAGCATTCCGTTGCCATAGCCTCCCTGCAGCTGCAACTGGCTGGTCTGATTCTCCTCAACTTTGTAGACTATGTCCACCGTACCGTCCTGAGGATTGGGCTGTGGAACAGGGTTCAACGACTCTTCCTTGAAATAGCCAAGCGTAACAAGCTCACGACGGCTGCGAATCAAAGCATCGCGACTGAAAAGATCGCCTGGTTTGGTATGCAACTCTCGCATAATAATTTTGTCGTTGGTAATGGTGTTACCTTCAACGGTGACATTTCTTATACGCGCTTGCTTGTCTTCCACAATACGTATTTCTATGTCAATCGAATCGTTTTCAACAGCCACTTCGACAGGTGTCGCCTTGAAAAACAGATAGCCGTTGTCCATATACATTGACGATATGTCGGTACCGCTTGGGTTGTATGTAAGGTTTGTTTCAAGAGTAGTCTTGTTGTAAGGGTCTCCCTTATTGATGCGCAGATGCTGAGCAAGGGTCTCCGACGAATAGACAGTATTGCCGGAAAACGTGATATTTCTGAAATAGAACGGACGACCTTCATAAATATTCACTTTTACCTTTACACGATCCTGTTTCTTCTTTTTCCTGTCGGAAATATTCAAATCCTCCGAAGCTACATTCCACATTGTGTCTTTTACAATTCGCGCATCGCGGTAGCCAAGTTCATTGTAGTAGGCAATAATCTGGTCAAGGTCTTCATTAAGTTCAAACTCACGGTATTTAGAACGGCTCCAGAAACCTTTAGTCCATACAAACAATTTCTTGCCGTAATGGACATCGTGAGTGTTCTTCATTTTGCGTAGCAACTTGTTAGTAGCCACATTTTTGTTGCCCTCAATAATGAGCGAGTCAATCTTAACACGCTTGCCCTTCTTGATGTTATAATTCAAAATCACATAGTTGCCTTTGCCTGAAGTGTCTGCAATAAGTTGGGTGGTAACTGTTGTGTTTGTAAAACCCTTTTCTGCATAGTATGCTTTAGCCTTGTTACTGGTGGTTTTCAGCACATTCTCAGTAACAACATCACCTACGTGAATACCGAAATCCTTACCCAGTTTGTCAGCATCATTACCACTTATACCGTCAAAATGTACTGCTGCCAGTTTTGGACGACCGCGAAGCACAATCTTCAGAAATACCTTGTCGTCCTGAATACGGCTGAGCAATATCTGCACATCTTCGAAAATACCCTGGCTCCACAAATTGTCTATGGCCGTAGATATTTTGTCGCCCGGTACCTTGATGACATCACCAACCTGAAGGCCTGCCACAAGCAGAATCATTCTCTGATCAAGCTTATCCTCAGTGTCAATAGTGATACCGCCAATCTCGTATGTCTTGGGAGTCAGATAATCTATATCATAGTCCGCATCTCTTCCTATAACTACCTGTCCCTGAACAAACATTGTAGGCACGACAGCTAGAAAGAGTGCAATTAAAATTTTCAATATATTTTTCATCGTTCGTTTCAAAGCGTAAATAGTCTTAAAAGTAGAAGTAATAACTAAAAAATTGCATTATTATTGTTGAACGACTAATTTATTTTGCTACTTGTTCACCCGTCTTTCCGAAACGGCGTTGACGGTTTTGGAAATCATACACAGCTTCAAAGAAATCGCCTCGCCTAAAGTCTGGCCACAAAATATCTGAAAAATAGAATTCTGTGTATGCCATCTGCCAAAGCAGGAAGTTGCTCACACGTAATTCGCCACCGGTGCGAATCAGCAAGTCTGGATCTGGCATCTCTTTTGTAGCAAGGTAGTTACGCAGTGTTTCTTCGTTAACGTCACTTTGTTTCAGTTTGCCAGTTTCTACGTCGGCCACTACCCCTTTCAAAGCCTGCTCTATCTCCCATCGCGAGCTGTAGCTCAAGGCTAAAACGAGTGTGGTGCCGGTATTGGCTGCGGTGTCGGCTACGCATTTCTGCATCGACTCGCACGACTGCTTTGGGAGCCTTTCAAGGTCTCCTATAGTCTTCAGTCTCACATTGTTCTTCATCAATGTAGGGGTCTCTTCCCCAACCTCTTTTATCATCAATTGCATCAAGCCATCCACCTCTGCCTGAGGACGGTTCCAGTTCTCGGTCGAAAATGTATAGAGCGTCAGGTAATCGATTTGCAGCATCGCGGCAGCCTCCACAGCGTCGCGTACAGCCTGAATTGCACTCTGATGACCGAACAGACGTATCTTCTTCTGTTTCTGCGCCCAACGGCCGTTACCGTCCATAATGATTGCCACGTGGCGCGGCACACGGCTTTTATCTATGTCTTCTATCGTTTTCACTCTACTTTGTATTTGTGTATTTTCCCTTAACTTCTATTAACTTCTCCTAACATCCCGTTTACTTGTTGTCGCATTTCTTCTTAAGCATCCAGCCAAAAATAAAATCCAGCTTAAGTGTCACATTGATATTAAAATAGGCAAACCAGTCGTCGAGCGAGTCATCGCCTCTCTTTATGCCGGCGGCATTGACATAGCCCGGTTCCACTTCGCTTGAGCGGTCGGCCAAACCAGCAACAAGATCGCCCGAAATATATGCCAATTGCTCATTGTCGACGTATGTCGTACTGACATCGTCGATATAGTCGGTCCAAGTCTTACGAAAACCATATTCTGCGCTCAGCGTCAGCGACTTGCTGGGATGATATTTTACTCCTATACCGAACGGCATTGTCAACTGCTTCAGCGTATATGGTGTGCGTTCGGGGGCCAATGCTGTACCCTGTCCTTCAGTGCAAAGTGGTTGTAGCGCGTACCATCCCGACTCGCCGCTTAGCGGGTCAGTGAAATAGGCTTTGGGGTTGAAGGCAAAGAAGCCTATTCCGCCAAATATATATGGTGTCCAGATAAAATGGTCGTCGCGCATACTGAACGGAAAGAAATTAAACTCCGCCCGCATCGAACCCTCCAAAATATACGACCTAAAACTAAGGTTGCGTCGTGCAATATAATCTGGATTGCCTCCTTCCACGTGGCCATAGTCCACATCTATGCGCAAACTCCATCGTTCGTCAAAATTCAGCCTGTACAAACCTCCGCAGGCCAGATTAACCTTGCCTAGCATACTTTGGTTGTTCAGGTCGCCTATGTAGTTCATCCCGCCCACAGTGAAACCTATCTCGTTCTTGCCGAGCCAGATCTGTCCCCTCACTGGAACCGCTGCCAGGAGCAAAATACACAGGATAATATGTTGCCTTTTAATTTTCAACTATCAATTTTCTATTTTAATTGATCTGCATATTCCGTCAATTTGCATCAGCAAATCACGTCTCCTTACCATCTTGTTGCGTTCTGAGGGCGAATAGACAGATCCCATCATCGTGTAGACCTTGTCGCTGCCCGGCAATGTGAAAGTGTAACTCACAAACGGGCCACCCATAAAGTCGTTGTAGGTACGCCATAAGCCGCGAATCTCAACAGCTTTGATGTCTTCACCCAGTACCACATCTCGTGTGTAGAAGAAATCGCGTCTTTCTACGCCAGGATAGCTACCCTCACGTGGACCCGGCACATAGCGGTGAAGCATAGTATCGATGTTGTCGAGAATCGTAGCCTCCTCGTAATCAGCGTCTCCTTTTGCTGGAAGATCGAAGATATATAGAAACAGGTCAAAGTCTTTAGTACGCTTCAATGCCCAAGTGAAATTGCTCTCTTCCTTCATTTTGGCAAGCGCAAATTCGTCGGGTATGCTCAGCGAGAAACCATATTTCTCCTTTATCTTGCTTATAACCTTTGTATTGGGTGTAGCTGAAAACACCTTACTCATACGGCGATACTCTTGTTTGTAGTATTCCGAAAGCAGCCTTTCGCCTTTAGCAAGCAGCATAGAGTCGAGCGACTGGCGATCGGTGGCAGTCATACGTATCACCACCTGTGGCGTAGACCATTTGTCCACATCCATATACACCTTGTTAAGACCCTGAGGGTCAACTTCGAGGATAAGTATGTTGCGATGCGACTGAAACATTGTATTATCTCTGAAAGAAGACGGGGCAATATGTACCACATCGAAGCGCGGTTCCGGCTGGTTTAGTGCCACTTGAGGGGTCTTAAACAGCGAGTCAAGAACCATCTGCGTAGGTCCGTTGTATATGCCGTCTGTAGCAACAATCATCAGTTCTAGGGTCTTGCCCGATGAGCCCGGTTTTCCCGTGAGCACTTTGTCTCCACAACCGGCCAAAGTCAGCAACAAACTGGCCGACAAAGCTAAAAAAACAACTATTTTCTTCATAGTATTAATTTTATTATTTGGTTATTGTTCTATCAATCAGATTTATATATTCAAATTAGCATTCTACGCCATAATGCAAAGATAATATTTTTTTGTAATTTTCCACTCTTAATTAGTATTAATCAATAACACTTTTCTCGCGCCAGTCAAAGAAATCTTTTATAGCATCGGCTACTGGCGTCAAACTATATCCTAGTTCGCGTTGGGCCTTCTCGCAGGAATAGTACTCCTTCACTTGCAGTTGTCTTACATTGCGCGTCGAAAGTTGTGTTGCAATTCCCAACCAACGCATCAGGTCGCCTACCCTGCCAGCCAGCGACACCAGCCAGTCGGGGAGTATCATAATCTTCTGACTATACCCACATACCTCCGCCTGCAAAATATAAAAATCCTTCAATGTCATATTCTGTCCTGTCAGAAGGTAACGCTCACCGCTGCGACCCGCCGTAAGTCCATTAACCGCAGCCTCCGCGACATCTTTTACATTAACAAAGCTCTTTCCACCGCCCGACACAGCCATTATTCGGCGTTTAAAGCCCGTCAGGAGGAGCTTTCCCGATGAAGGCTTGGCATCATACCGCCCGATCATAAAACCGGGGTTTAAAAGCAAAATATGGCGTTTAGGGTTCTGCTGCGCCTCCCATATCAGTATTCTCTCGGCTTCAAGCTTGCTTTGTGCATAATACGACGATGAAAATGGCGGCTCGATATCGTCGCTCTCAACTCCTGCCCTCCTTGCGCTGCCATACCCTATTGTGTTGGCCGTACTGGTATGTATCAGTATATTGATGTCAAGCTCGTTCATCACCTCAAGGATATATTCACACAGCGACTTGTTGACAGGCAAATAATCCTCATAGTGCAACAGCGACATATCGGTCGTGCCGGCACAGTTGATAATAGCATCACAGCCCCGTGCGGCATTGCGAAGTTCCACAACATCAAGTATTGAGCCTTTTACGATCTCCAAGTCTGGATGCTGCAGGTCCAAAGTGTTGCTTCGCACAAGAACAACAACTCTGTGTCCCCTCTCAAGGAGCGAACGCAGCACATTATTGCCCAACAATCCGGTGGCGCCAAGAAGAAGTACTTGCATAGTTTTTTGCCTTTATGACATATGGGACCTATACGTTTTATAGGACATATAGGCTATATAATAACGTAAAAAAGGCGGTCCGCGTATGCGAACCGCCTTTTTTTATAGAGTTACTTGTTAAAGTTACTTCTTAACAACTTTGCGAACCGTCATACCTTCCGGCAGAGTGATACGCAAGGTGTAAGCACCTTCACCAAGGTTAGAGATATCGAATGTGTTGGTGTTCTCGAAGGTAGCTACCAGGCGGCCAACGATGTCAAGAACCTCAATCTTAACCACATCCTCAGCGCTAACGGTAACGCGACCGCGAGTCGGGTTCGGGTAGATTGTCACATCGTCAAGCGAGTTGACAACTTCGATACCGACCTCCTGTACATTAACCTTCAGGTAAACCGTGCTGTCGCAACCATTGACGGTAGTACCGTTGAAGACATAGTCGCCTTCGGCGGGAATGTTGTTACCGTGGTAGTTGTAAGGCAGCTGAGTCGAGAGAATGTTAATGGTGTCGTAGGTCTCAACGCTGTGGTTGATAGTCAAGTTCAGAGTGATTACACTGTCGCAGCCGTTCTCAGCAGTGAAAGTATGCGAGAAGGTACCGCTGGTGGTGTGGTTCTGACCATCACCGCCATCCCAGATGTAGCTGTCGCACTCAGCAACAGTTTCAACAACATTGTACGACTGATTTACAGTAAGCGTCAGGGTTACAGTACTGTCGCAACCGTTAGCGGCGTCGAAGGACTGTGTATAGACTCCCGATGCAATGTACATCATACCGTTCCAAGTGTAGCTGTCGCAAACCGTCTGGACGGTGTTGACGGCGATGCTGTTATTGACGGTGAGCGTCAAGGTCACAACGCTGTCGCAGCCGTTGGCGGCGGTGTAGTTATGCGTGTAGGTACCGCTGGTAGTGTAAGTCTGACCATTCCAGTTGTAGCTGTCGCAAACGGTCTCTGTAGCAGTGCCGGTAGTAGAGTTGTTAACCGTCAGAGCGAGGGTCACAACGCTGTCGCAGCCGCCCGCTGCAGTGTAGGTGTGCGTGTAGTTACCGCTGGTGGTGTAGTTGGTATTGTTCCAGGTGTAGCTGTCGC
>DBXH01000034.1 GCA_002309335.1 Bacteroidales bacterium UBA1217
AACCAGCTGCGTGAGAAAATCGGCGTGATGTTTGGCAATCCCGAAACCACGACCGGTGGCAACGCGCTGAAGTTCTATGCCTCCGTACGTCTCGACATACGCCGCATCCAAGCCATCAAGGACGGCGACCAGAACATCGGCAACCGCGTGAAGGTGAAGGTGGTGAAGAACAAGGTGGCTCCTCCGTTCCGCACCTGCGAATTCGACCTGATGTTCGGCGAAGGTATTTCGAAGCAAGGCGAGATAGTTGACCTCGGCGTAGAATGCGGAGTGATAAAGAAGAGCGGATCGTGGTTCAGCTACGGCGAGAGCAAGCTGGCTCAGGGTCGCGAGGGCGTGAAGACTTTGCTGCGCGACAACCCCGAGCTGTCTGATGAACTTGAGGGTCATATCAGACAGGCTTTGGCCGAGAAAATTGGAGAGTAACTTATGGAAGAGATTTCAGAGGACCTTGCCGTCCAAAAAAAATACGAGGAACTGATTGAGGCTTGCCGCGCCAACAGGCAACTGACGGCGGATGAGGAGAACAACATCTTCCGTGCGTTCACCATTGCCCGCAACGCCCACGCCGACACACGCCGAAAGAGCGGGGAACTGTATATTTTCCACCCTTTGGAGGTGGCTCTGATTGCCGTCAAAGAGGTGGGCCTCGGCCCTATCGCCGTTGTGTGCGCACTGCTGCACGATGTGGTTGAAGACACCGACATCACCTTGGACAACCTGAGTGCGATATTCGGCGACCGCGTGGCACGCATCGTCGACGGCGTGACCAAAATTGACAAGGCGACAATGATTGCCGAACAGAACGCCGACTTCTCGTCGCAAGCAGAGAACTACCGCAAAATCCTGCTTGCAATGTGCGACGACGCCTACGTCATATTCCTTAAGCTTTGCGACCGCCTGCACAATATGCGTACGCTGGGTTCGATGAAAGACACCAAAAAGCTGGCAATATCCTCTGAAACTCAATACCTTTATATTCCCCTCGCCCACCGTCTGGGACTTTACAACATCAAGACGGAACTGGATGACTTGGTGATGCAATACACCAATCCCGACAAATATGCCGAGATTGCCAACCAGATAAGCCAGACGGTAGGCACCGAACTGAAACTGAAAGAATGCTTCACGGCACCTATCCGCCAACTGCTCGACGAAAACAAGTTCCACTACACCCTGAAGACCCGCATCAAATCAGTCTATTCGTGCTGGAAAAAGATGCAGAACAAGGGTGTGCAGTTTGACGAGATTTTCGACCTCTACGCTATGCGCATCATACTTGACCTGCCCGAAACAGAGGGACTTGACGATGACGAGAAGCGTAAGATAGAGAAGGAGGAATGCTTTAAAGTCTATGCGCTGATAACGGGTTTGTTCAGACCGCAGCCGGCACGCTTCCGCGACTGGATAACGACGCCCAAGAACAACGGCTACGAATCGCTCCACACCACAGTTATGAGCCCTATCGGGCGCTGGGTGGAGGTGCAGATACGCACCACACGTATGGACCGCATCGCCGAAAAGGGTATGGCGGCGCACTTCCTCTACAAGGAAGCCCATCCCGACGAACCCGTGAAGCAAAGTCCTGTGGAAGAATGGCTGCAACAGATACGCAGCTCGCTGGAGGACCCGAACAAGAACGCACTTGATTTGGTCGAAGAGTTCAAAGAAACGCTGTACACCAAAGAGATATACATTTTCACTCCTAAAGGGAAAACCATCAAATTGCCGGCGCGCAGCACCGTGCTCGACTTTGCCTACGCTATCCACTCCGAGCTTGGCGAACATTGTATAGGAGCCAAAGTCAACGCCCGCGTGGTACCAATCGGCTACCGGCTGCACAGCGGTGAACAGGTGCAGGTGCTAACATCGCAGAAGACCTTCCCCACCGAGGATTGGCTGAAAGAGGTTCAGACACAACGCGCCAAAGACCACATAAAAGACTATCTGCGCAACCAGAAGAAAGACTACCGCGAACAAGGCGAAGAGAAGCTGAAGGAGTTTTTGAAGAAGGTGAAACTGCGCGAAAACCCTGAACATATAGCACGTCTGAAGCTCTACTTCAACAGCGAAAGCGACATAGACCTTTTCTACCGCATAGCAACAGGCGACATCACGGAAGAGGCTATGATGCAATGCTTCCACCTGAAACGATCAACCCCGCAGCTGCTGTTCCTGCAGCCTTATCAGAACCTCTTTGCTCCGGACGGAGAGAACAACTCGCGCAAACCCGGCGACAAATCGACCATCACTACATCGCCGTTCCTGACAGACAGCGACCACGAGAACCTCGAGACCCAACCGGCTCCCTGCTGCAAACCTGTGCAGGGCGACAGGGTTATAGGCATAGTGACCGACAACAAGATTATGGTGCACCGCACCAACTGCCCCACCGCCATCCACGAGATGTCGACCCACGAAGACCGCATTGTGCGCACACGATGGCGTCCGGGCGAAAAAATCGCGTTCCTCACAGGTTTCACCATCACCGCCATCGACCGTCACGGATTGCTGCAAGAGTTGACACGCATCATCAGCGAGGATATGAACCTGAATATGCGCGCCATCACCCTCGAAGCATCCGAAGGCGTAGGACGGGGACTGATTATGCTGTATGTGCACAATCTCGGCGACCTTGACCGCCTGATAGAACAAATACGCTCGATCGACGGTGTGGAACAGGTGCAACGAGTATGATTTAACCCAGAATTGACCCAGAACCGACCTATGACCGAAGAACAGAAATCCTTGCAATGGCTAAGCAGCATACTCGACATCCTGCGCAAAGAATGCCCGTGGGACAGCGTGCAAACAATTGAAAGCCTGCGGTATCTGACAATTGAAGAGGTGTATGAACTGTCGGAGGCCGTGCTTGCCAAGAACTATGACGAGATGCGCAAGGAGCTTGGTGATTTGATAATGCATCTGCTCTTCTATGCCAAGATTGCCGACGATGAAGGCAAATTCAGCGTGAGCGACGTTATGGATGGAATATGCCGCAAACTTATTTCGCGCCATCCGCATATCGCTCTACCCGACCGCGAAGGAAGGCTCCAACCGGCACAGCAGGCAGCAACGCCTAAATGGGAACAGGTGAAAATGAGAGAAGGACGAAGGTCGGTGATGGAGGGCGTTCCCGAATCGCTACCATCGCTTATCAAAGCCATACGCCTTCAGGAAAAAGCCGCCGGATTCGGATTTGAATTTCCCGACACAGAGTCGGCAAAAGCAAAGGTTAACGAGGAATACGGCGAGTTTATGGAGGCTCTGGACAACTATCACAAAGAGGGCGAAACGGCGAAAAAAGCCGCCGAAGAGGAGTTGGGCGACTTGATGTTTGCAATAGCGAAATGGGCACGGTTTGAGAAGCTTAACGCCGACGACGCGCTTGCACGCACAAACAGAAAATTCATCAAACGGTTCAATTATGTTGAACAGCAGGCGCAAAACTCAGGACGACGGCTGCAGGACTTGACGCTCGACGAGATGGAACGTTTCTGGAACGAAGCAAAAACAATTGATTAACAACTGTTATATGAAAGAGAAGTATTTAAAACCCACTCTGACCATCGTGTCATTCAAAGTTGAGAACGGTTTTGCCGGTACATCGCCCGACCCCGTTTCCTGCTTTGACTTGTTCGATTTGGACAACGATGAGGATTATAACCAAGCCTCCAGTTATACCGAGAGGTACTGGAGCTGGTAGTTATCCTTCAAGAATGGCAAAAGCAGCGGCACGGGCGTCGTTGACAACATCGTTTATCGACATCGGACGCTTGCAGGTGCCGCAAACATAAAGACCCTTCTGGCTGGTAAGGCAGTCGCCGAGATGCGGGTCGGACGATTGTGCAAAGCCATATTCACCACAAATACCGGCGGCTTTAGCAAGACAGCGCGTGCCTTCAGAAGCCTCCATTCCCACCATCAATACAAGCAAATCGGTAGTCATCTTGAGAGGCAAACCCATCAAGGTGTCCTCGGCTTTTATCTGCACACGCCCGTCGAAAGTGCCCGACGCCTCCGAAATACGGCCACGCACATAACGAACACCATATTCCTGCTGCGACTGGCGATAGAGCTCCTCAAAATGCTGACCCCACATACGGAGATCCATATAGAAGATATAGGCTTCGGTGTCGGGAAGTTGTTTCTTCATCTCGATGGCTTGTTTTACCGCCGTTACGCAGCAAACCTTAGAGCAGTAATGGTTGCCCGTCTTCTCGTCGCGTGAGCCTACACATTGCAGGAAGACAACACGTTTAGGCTTCTCTCCCAGCGAATTGACAATCTGATTGTAGCGTATCATCTTCTCCATCTCCAACGAGGTGATGACTCCTCCATATATGCCATATCCTAGTTCCTCTTTGCGATGAGCGTCGAACGGAGTGTAGCCGGTGGCGAGAAGTACGGCATCCGAATAATAGCTGTTGCCGTGACTGTCGGAAAGTTTCCAACCTTGCTCGCCCTCGCGCACAATACCTACAATATCGGTATCGAGATGCTGTGCAATATTGGCATTAAGCAGTTTGCGGTTCATCTGTTCCACAATATCCGTGGCTGCAGCAAAATTGGGGAAAAGAAATGCCTTGTCGGCTATATTTTTGAGCGGTGAGGATGATTTCTCGAAAAGCGAAACAGCGACACCTTGCTTAGCGAGCACGTAGGCGGCTTCGATTCCTGCAGGACCTGCACCTATGATAGAGACTGATTTCATTTGGGTTGAAAGGGTTTAAAAGGTTTAAAGGGTTGAAAAGGGTTAAAAGGGTTTGAAAGGGTTAAAAAGGGGTTGGATATTAATCTTGTCGCAGGCACTCGGGGCGATCGGGACGAGGCAGGAGACGGCCTGAGATGCCTTTGTATTTTTCGTCGGGATTGTAGGCTATGCCTATCTTGTTGAACAGTCGCTCGCTCTGCACTTGATGAAGCTGAAGACCCAGTTTCCAAGGGTCGTAGCCAAGCAGCAAGCCGGTCAATTCCTCATAGGTAAGCACCGGAATGCCGTAGCCTTCTTTGTCGTAGGTTTTATGCTCCATCTCGGCGATGGTGTACTGCCATTTGTCGAGAAACATACTGCATCCGGGACAGTTGGTCAATATGAAGTCTGGCTCGTATGGCTCCATCGATTGGAATTTCTTCTTGGTGTTGGCAATCGAATAGCCGCGGTTTTCCTGCACCAGATACTGGCGGAAGCCAAAACCGCAGCAATGACGGCGTTCGGGATAATCGATCACCTCGCCGCCCCAAGCCTCAATCATACCGGCAAGCACATACGGGAATTCCGCTTTGCCGACACCGCGATCGGGGAATATCTTGGCATAATGGCAACCTATATGCTCCACCACGCGTAGCGGTTTACCGGTAAAACGGTTCACCAGCTGATATTTCATCTTCGGCTTCAAGTCGAAGCGAAACTTGTAAATGATATCCGATGGATGAGCGATATTTTTGGGAATTTTGAATTCGCGCTTGGTAGCCTCCCATAGGTATTGGCGAGCCTGTTCGAGCAGTTTCGGGTCGTTCTCCCATTTCTCAATCATTTCCGAGAACACTCCGAACGAAGTGACGCACGAAGGCACATAGTTCTCGTAGCCGCATTCGGTCATAAGTGAGAACAGTCGAGCCACCACCGTCATTGTTGTCTCGAACGGCACCACATCGCTATGATAGCCGATACCTGTGCAGGTGTGCTGATGGGGATTGTCGCAGATATCTTTGCCCAACTCATCGCGAAGGATGCGCAGGAATGCCGCTTCCGAGCCAGGAAAGAATGTCTGGCGTATGCAGCTGCGCTCATAGAAATAATGGTCGTCGGCTATCTCTTTTTGATATTCGTTCCAAAAACGTTTTTCCATATAATGGGTTGAAAGGGTTGTAAATGTTAAATAGGTTATGAAAGGTCACTTAATTATATTTTCCGCCACTATCTCGGCGATATCCTTGACCGGAATATTGTCGGCGTGCTGGAAGGCTTTTTTACACATCGGGCAAGCGGTAGCAATTGTATCGGGCTTGGGAGCCATAAGGTTGTCGCGTGCCGCGTTGCGGATGGCTGTCTGCTGCTCGAGGTCGAGGGTAGGATTGCCGAGGTTGAAACCGCAGCAAAGGCTGTGTTCGCGTTCCTCTTTGGTTTTCAATAGCGTCGTCGTTGCACGCAACACGTTGCGCGGCTGGTCATAGATGCCGCATCCGCGACCAAGCTCGCACGGATCGTGATAAGTTACACGGCGGTCGTCCTTGCGAAGCTTCAGTTTGCCACTTTCAATCAGCATATTTATATATTCCGTATGGTGCATCACCGGAATCGAAAGTTTATATTCCTTCTTGAACGACTGGTAGCATATCGGACACGAAGTAATAAGCATTGTCGCCTTGCTGTTCACAATCATTTCCGTGTTTTTGCGGCGCAACTCGAATGCCTGGTTTTCAAAACCCTGCTGCAACAACGGACGTCCGCAGCAGATGGTTTCGTTCTTGTCCATATACCAGTATTTCTGTCCAACGGCATTGAAGATGGTTTCCATAGAACGCGAAATGCCGGGAGTGAGATGCGACATACAGCCACCGAAATAGGCAACGCGGCCGATAGAGTTGAACGGTTGGATATTGCGCAGATAACCATAGCCACCCTTGTCGATGTCCTTCTTGTTCTTGATGCGCACCTGACGGCGTATTATCGAGAGGTCGAGGTTCACCGGACAGTCGGCCACGCAACGGTCGCACATCAGGCAGTTTTCGGCTATCGGCTCGGCATTCTTCTGCAACTCGAGGTTTCTTACCGACTGCAGCATATAAACGCCTTGCATATTGACTATACCAAGTTCCCTGTTCATCGGGCAGCCGTCGATGCAAATACCGCAACGCGAGCAGGCGCTGAGTTCGAACATCGTGTAGCCAGTCTTCTTATCGCTGTCCTTGACGCCCAGCTGACGAAAATAGATAAGGAACACCTCGGTGAAGATGTGCATATAGCGCGAGAACGGCATCAGGCAGAAGAAGGTGCCCAAAGCGATGGAGTAGAGTGTCCAGCACGACATCTCAAATGCAGGGTCGGCAACGCCCATACTCGAAAGCACATTGCCCAATCCGCGTGTCATAAAGCCGCCGTTGCCATAGAGCGACGATGTGGCAGCCTCCGACAGCAGACGGAACGGGAAGATGCACCACAGGGCCAGTTTCGCAACGCGATCCATCAAGGTGTGACGTGTGGTGCGCTTCATACCCAACGGACGCGACCACACCTTTTTGAACATCGCCAAGAACAAGCCGCTGAGTACGTATATCAGCAGCACATCCATCAAATTGGCAAAAAACTCCGCCTTGGGGAAGTCTATACTGTAAGATGGTTCAAAATAGTTGAAAAATATCGCTATCCATAACGGATGCCCGTCGGGGAACGCCAGTTTTGCCTGAACAGCGCCCACGACTATAAGCAGAAACCAGCCAAAAGCAAGGCTTCGGTGCATATAGCCGAGCAGAAGGTTCTTCTTCGTAATGCGCCAATGCAGCAAACCTTCGCGGAACGCCTCCCAGATGGCAGGCAGAAAGCGCCAAGTCCAAATATTCTTGCGGATTTTTGCTCGTTGCAGCTTATCGAATTTCTTGATCCAGCGCCAATATTTCCACACCGAGAAAACCAGAAGGAAAAACACACCGGCAACGAACGGAATCACAAACAGATGGAAACTGTCACTATTCATTGCTACCTCCTTCATTCTTAGACTTCAACTCACGCTGCGGACGCCAAGTAACGGGATCTACATTATTAAGTATTCGTCTCATATTTATTATCAGAGAACGGGTGTTGACGCCACGCGGACACACCAACAGGCATTTGCCGCACAGCATACAGCGCTTCAGCTGCTCGTCCAAACCTTCATACTGGGCACGGAAAAAGGCGGTGTGTATCTTGCGGAAATTGTAGTCGGTAAATCCTGCCGCCGAACAGGCAGCCGTACAGCCGCCACAGCCGATGCACAACTTGTAAGACGGCACCAGCTCGAGCAGTTTCTCCACCTTGTCGGGCTTCATCTCGTCAAAGTTAAGCTGACGGCCTTTCGATATTTCAAATCCAAACTTCTTCATCTACGCCTCCTCGACTTTTTTCTTCAAATCCATTCCTCCCGTCACCTCGAATATGCGGCGTACCTCGTTCAAGTCCTCTTCCGAAATATTGCGCAGCGCACCGGCTCCATCGCCGTGATAGTTGGCACCCAACTTGGGAGCAATTTCCTCAATATGCTCGCGATACCACTCCCATATCGGACCCTGCTCGGGATGATAGTCGGGGTCGACACGGTCGGGATGAACGCAATAGCCGATTTCCAAAATATTTCTTTCGATGCCGTTCATCAGTTCCTTCTGTTGACGACCTTTCTCGCTTTCCGTGAAATAGCCCAATTCCTGCGAGGCCCTGCGAAGCACAGTTATCAACTCACCAGGAGCATTGCCGCGCGGACAGCGGGTCTTGCACGACATACATTGGCCACAATACCAGATAGTGTCGTCTTTCAGCAAGCGCTCTATTTCCGTTTCGTTGCCTCTCTGCACAGTATCGCAGATGCGGCGCGGATCGTAGTCGTAGAACTCCGCCGCCGGACAAACAGCGGTGCACATACCACAGTTCATACAAGCCTTCAAAGCATCGTCGGCCCGCACATCCTGCTTTATATAATCAACTAAATTACCCATTCAACTTTAAACATTAAACTCTTAAACTTTATTCATTCCCATCATTCTGAAGAACAATTTCGGGAATGCCTTCTCGCGGTTGCGTTTCAACATATTAATATACAGATGCGGACGCTTCAAGATAGTCAGCTTGTGAGCCTCGACCAGCTCAATAAGCGTGCCGTCGGGATCTTCAACGTATGTGAAATGACCGCTCGCCTCGCCCATCTCGAAATGCTCGTCACCCTTGCAGCTGTCAACCGTGAACGGGAATCCCAATGCGTTGCAATGCTTCTCCAATGCGCGCATATTGGTCACATCAAAGCATATCTGGATAAATCCCGGATCGCCCCAGTAGCGGCCTTCATAAATCTTGCGAGGAGTGCGGTCGAGGGCCTGCACCAACTCGATAGTACTTTGCCCAAACAGAGGCACAAAAGCACCCTTGCGCTCCCTGCTGCTGCCAAGCAACACACGACGGTAACGCTCCGAGCCTCCAGCCATATACGACAGATCGTCGAACACACCTGTCTCATCGTAAATCACCTTGTCATAGCCAAGCACATCGCGGTACAGCGGAATGGTTCTGTCGATATCCGTACATCCCGTCATCGCACCAACGATGCCGCCGCTCAGACGTTTCTGCTCTATGAAGACATACTTGTCCTCTACCACCTGGAAATAATTGCCCCAAGGGTCTTCAACCACAAAACTCGGTCGTCCATCGGGCATCTTGCTCACAGGACTCACTTTCTCATATTTCGAAAGCAACTCGTTGTGGAATGCCTCCACGTCGCGGCTCTTGATTTTGGCTGCAAAAATGCCCAAATCACCCACCTGCACACGAAAATCGACCGGATGGGGCTTGCGTTCGCTATATTGCCAAATCTCAAAACCACCGCCGCCTTGCAGATTAACGGCTATACATGCGTGACGTTTCTGAGCCTTTCCTCCAGTATAGGGAAGCATACGCTCAGCAACAGTATCGTCCTCAAGGATGCGGACATCCATCTGGAACATATCAATATACCAGCGCCAAGATGCTTGGAAATCAACACATCCCACGCCGACCTGTTGTATACCGGATACAAAAAAATCTTCCATTTCTCTATAATTATTCAGAATAATTGTCCTTTAAACGGCACTTTTTCCAAAAAATTATATTTCAGTGTGTTAAAAAGAAAAGAAAACTCTTGTCATTTGTTAGGTTTTCCGGAAGATTCTATCCCAAAGCTATCTCAACGCTATCTTTAAGCATAATTTTGCAACATTATCGCTGCACAGCTTTGTAGGTGAGGAAAAGACCGATGGGAAGCATCACGAAAGTGGAAATCCACATACCAATGGTGCCGATAGCGCCCTCGCGCACAGCTTTCTCGGCAATCATTCCGATCACATAGTAGAGCACAAAGAAGACAACCGACGCCACCAGAGGAACGCCCAAGCCGCCCTTGCGTACAAGGGAACCGAACGGAGCGCCGACAAGGAACAGCACGATACAAGCAACGCTTAGCGTGAATTTGCGGTGCCACTCGATATAATGGCGGTTGATATACTCCGTCTGCGATGTGATAATCTGTTCGTTGACGCGAATGTCGCTCAGACAGCGCTCAGCGCGGGCAATGGCCTCCGTATAAACGCGCGTTTTCTGATTGTGCTGCAGCGAAGCGCACAGCGACTTGATATCCAACCGAGCAACGGTGTCGCTCTTCTTTGCATCGAGGGCAAAAGCAACATTGGCAATCTGCTGCCTTACATTCTCTTCGCGTTGCTCCTTAAGGCGGACAATGTTAGAGTCAAGCTGGTCGGTGTTCATCATCTGATAACCGCCTTGGAAAATACTCTCATCGGATTTGTCGAAGGCAAAGTCCGACAAGTCGAACGTTATCCTGTTAGTGTCGAAAAAGATACGCGTGAAAGGCTTGGATTCAGGGCTTGCATCATTGGCGGTTTCGCTGTAGGAGCACCCGTTAAAGAGGGTGAAGAGCATATACCGCTCATCTGGAGTTGTCTGCATCGTGCCATCTTGCGCCACAACAACATCCGGCTGACTGGAAGAACTGCGATGGTCGTAGACGGTAATATCGTGAAGCGTTTTGCCGTCGGCATCCTTCTCGTTGACACGAATCACAAAGCCGTCAATTTCCGAATAGTACTCGCCAGGACGTATGTTAAGCGCAGGCTTCTTGCGGGTAATGTCGTAGAGTGTGGTTCGGTATTTGAGCACCGCCGAGGGCATCACATAGTCAGCAAACATAAACGCCACAACGGTCATTACCACCACAATAACGCCCATCGGCATCATAGAGCGCCACAGCGGGATGCCACCGCTCTTGATGGCAACCAGCTCATAGTGCTCGCCCATATTACCCATAGTCATTATCGAGGCAAAAAGCACCGCTATAGGCATTGCCATCGGCACAAATGTGGCGGAAGCATCCATCAAAAGCTCAAGGATGATGCCTATCGAAAGTCCCTTGCCGGCAATGTCGTCGACATATTTCCAAATAAACTGCATAAGCAGGACGAACACAGCCACAACGAATGTAAGCACCAAAGGCCCCACAAACGACTTAATGACTAATTTATCCAGCTTTTTCATCGCAAACTCAGGTTATTTGAAGATACGCAGGATGTCGTTACCATTGGCAACGATGAGCAGCAGCAGCAACAGCGCCATACCTATTGTTTGAGCCACTTCAAGGAATTTCTCGCTGGGTTTGCGTCGCGTCACCATCTCCCAAAGGGTGAAAAGTATGTGACCGCCGTCAAGTCCCGGAATGGGAATTACGTTCATAAAGGCCAGAATGACCGCGAGGAAAGCTGTGATGTTCCAGAACGAATACCAATCCCACTCGTCAGGGAAGAGTCCGCCGAGCGTGCCGAATCCACCAAGACCCTTGTAGCCGTCCTTTGTGAAAAGTATGCGCAGCGAACGGGCGTAGGTAGTCAGCTGGTTCCAACCATAGGAGATGCCCACGGGGATGGCCTCAAAGAAACCATATTCGTTATGAGTACATTTGTAAATCTTCTTTGGATCTTTGAGATAGGCGCCAATCTTGCCGTTATCCACCACCACCGGAAGCGAGTCGTAGACGCCGGCGCGATAAAATCCCAGCATAATGGTGTCGTTCTGATGCTCTTTAAGTGCCAAGGATATTTCGCTGAAGCTAGGCATCTTCTCGCCGTTGATGCTTACAATGCTGTCGCCAATCTGGATGCCTGCACGTTTGGCTCGCGAGCCGGGAGTGAAGTCTTTGACCACAAACGGAGTGCGCGCCTCAAAGAGAAGATTTGTGTCGCGCGGGTCGAGCTTTGTAAGAAGGTCGTAGCTCAACGCTATATCGACCATAACCGCCGTATCGCGCTCAACAATATCAAAATCGACTGCAGTTGAGTCGTAATATATGGTATCTGCTATCGTCTGCTGACGCAACACGGAGACAATTTTAGGATTATCTAGCAGGAGTTTGTGCTGGGTTTTGACGATGTCAGTCATCTCCTCGCCGTCGATAGCATAAATGATATCGCCGTTCTGGAAACCCTCTTCCAACAGGAGTTCGTGATAGTTGTAACCCAGAGTAACGTTGCGCAATGGCAGTTCGTCCTTGCCCCAATGGGCAAAAATGCATGTGTATATGAGCAGAGCGGATATGAAGTTTACCAGCACGCCGCCGCTGATAATACATAGTCGCTGCCAAGCCTTTTTGGAGCGGTACTCCCAAGGCTGCGGCTCACTCTCGAGGTCGTCCTTGCCTTTGGTTTCGTCGATCATTCCGGCAATGTCGCAATATCCGCCAAGCGGTATCCAACCGATACCCCAAAGGGTATTATCTTGATCCTCTGGCTTCAGATTTTTCTCATTCCACTCTTCGGGAGTGGTGGCATTGAAGAAAAGGAAATGCCATTTGCCATTAAATTTCTTGGCTTTGAGGATAGAGAACTTCCAGTTAAAGAAGAGATAGAAACGCCTTACGCGGGTTTTGAACAGACGGGCAAAAAGGAAATGCCCGAACTCGTGAGTGATGACTAAAAGCGAAAGGCTAAGTAAAAGAGCAAATACTTTCATTATTTACTATAAATGTTTACAATTTTAAAATGAATCACAAATCTCTCTTGTTTCATTATCGCATTCAAAGAGCTCGTCAAGCGTGGGACGGGTGATAAAAGTGGCTGTCTCCATCGCTTTGCTCACAAAATCAGGAATATCTATAAAACGTAATTTGCCGTCAATGAATCGCTGAACAGCAACCTCGTTGGCGGCATTCATAACGCAAGGTATGTTCCCTCCCCGCTCTATAGCGCTGAATGCTAACGGCAGGCAGCGAAACGTTTCGGTATCGGGTCGGAAAAATGTCAATTCGGGATGTTCCCAGAAACTGAATCGCGGAATGTTGCTTTCGATACGGTGCGGATAAGAAAGGGCATATTGTATCGGTGTCTCCATCGTGGGCGTTCCGATTTGGGCTTTTATGGAACCGTCCTCAAATTGCACCATCGAGTGGACAATGCTCTGCGGATGGACGAGCACTTCGATCTTTTCGGGCGAGACATTAAACAGCCATTTCGCCTCAATCACCTCCAAGCCTTTGTTCATCAAACTTGCTGAGTCGATAGTTACCTTACGACCCATATTCCAGTTGGGATGCCTCAGTACCTCGGCCAATGTCACATTCTCTATCTGCTCACGCTTGCGACCGAACAGCGGACCTCCCGAAGCAGTAAGCAGTATCTTGTCAATCTTGTTCTGCAACTCGCCCTGTAGGGTTTGGAATATAGCTGAATGTTCAGAGTCCACCGGCAAGATGGCTACGCCGTTTTTGCGAGCCTCGGAGGTGACAATATCACCTGCCACAACCATGGTTTCTTTGTTGGCAAGGGCGATAGTCTTTTTTGCCCTGATAGCGCGCAGCGTAGGCCTTAATCCTGCAAAACCGACTATGGCGGCAACAACAATGTCGACACAATCCATTTCGACGGCGTCACATACCGACTCTATGCCGGCAAAAACCTTTGTGTCGGTATCTTTCAGCGCCTCACTAACTTCAACGTACTTGTTTTTGTCGGCTATAACAACCATATTTGGGCGAAACTCAAGCGCCTGTTTTACCAGCAACTCAGCGTTGCCGCCAGCTACCAATACCTCGGGCTCAAACAAGTCGGGATGACGGCGTACAACATTCAACGTCTGCGTCCCTATTGAACCCGTCGAACCCAATATGGCTATATGTCTCTTGCTCATTTTTTATGTTCCCTCCTTTCAACCTCTTCGCGCAAAAGGCTGTCGGCCTTCGAACGCACATACGGAGTCGGCTGCACTTTAGCGCTGTCCTGCTTCTTTACCTCTGCCTTATGGCGCTCGGCGGGATCTTTGCCCAGCATTATATCCTGAATATCCGCCAACATCTCCTCCTGCGCCTTAAGTTCCATCTCCAATGAGTCAATAACTCTTGCGTTCTCGAATGTTTGCTCGGTCATCCTGGTGTTCGAATAGCCCGGTATCAATTCTCTCAGCGGAGTGAACGCCAGCAGCAATGCCGTAAGGAAAACCAAAACAAGCGACGTAATACCCAAAAAGACAAAGATGTTGATGCCTGACAGTTGGAACGATATCTTCTCCTTGTAGGTGTCGGTGTCCAGCACAACAAAGCGATGCTTGTGTTTCACAAGGTCGCCTATCACGTGCCGACCGTTCCACAGGCGGACAAAGAATCTTTTTATCCGCCCAAAGAAGCCCGATATACGTTCCTTTATACTCATATTATTAAAAAAGGCGGTGCCTCGATTGTCTCACCTCCGCACCGCCTCGTTTATCTATCAAATGATTTATTATAGATACAGAAGTCTATTGTCGACAATCTTTATACGGCTCTGAAGCACGGGAATGATGTAGTTAAGACCGTTCATTCCTGCGTTCTCATATCTCTGACGTATGCTCTCGGTGTCGGTTGCCTCTCCCTGAGTGTTGTTGTCTACGCTGATAACATAGACACCGCTGGCACCCTGCACAGGTCCGATAATTCCAGTATCTTTCTTTGCGGCGATAGCCGATACTGCCTTAGGCTCCATACCGTTGCGACCAAAATAATCGCCAAACTTAAGACCGGTGATGGTATCAACCGTAACGTTCATCGAGAGAGCGATGGAGTTGATGTCGTTCTTGCCCTTCATAGCTTCCTCGGCTTTGGCAGCGAGCTGCTCACCAAGTTTCTCGAGGCGTAAACGGTTCTCAATGATAGGACGAGCTTGGTCAAGAGTCAAGTTATTGGGAACATAAACCTCACGAAGACCGCAAACAATGTAGCTGTAGTCAGAGTTGTAGATTTCACCGCTCACAGCACCTGAAACAGTCTTGGAGTTGAATGCCCAGCGGACAGCGTCGCGGGTGTTGGGGAAACCGGTCAGCGAGTCACTCATCGAGATAAGCAGTGCACTACGCATCTGAATATTCTGCGACTGAGCGCCCTCTATCATTGCCTGGCAAGTAGAGAACTGACTTGCAAACTGGTTGGCGCGGTCGCGGATGTCGCGCTCGGTGTCGCTGCTAGGAGTGATGATCTTCTGTGCCAAAGCCACACGGTATTTCATCTTTGCAGCGCTCTTGCCGGTAACCTTTACAATAAAGTAACCAGCATTGTTGGGAAGTTCCTTGTCAAAGACATCACCAACATTGTGATGGACGATATCTTCGTTCAGGATGCCATAATTACCGTCAAGTTGCCAATCCTGGTCGCCGCCGCGGGTGGTATCGATCGAGAAAGCTTTTACAGCAGCCTCAAAAGGCATACCTGCCTTGATGCTGGCCATAGCGCTGTCGCGCAGATGGGCGGCTTGCTCGGGAGTGCGGGTGATGCTCTGATGATAGTTCTGCGAAGGAATAAGAATCATTGAAACACGAAGGCTGTCGGGACGCATTTCAGTGTTAAGAACCTTACCCATCACATATTCACCGTATGTGTGGCGGTTGTAGCCGTCTTTGGTAAGAGCGGGTATAATCATAGGAACAATCTCGGAACCAGCGTGCGAACCCTTGATGATGGAATCGAGCGGAGCTGCGAAAATGTCACTGCTGACATAAACGGAGTCATAGCCGCCGTGCATATTCACAAAGTCGATATAACTGCCTTCGTCGAGGGTCTTCATCTCGTTCCACCAGCTGTTGACTTCGGTCTGGATTTCCATCATATCGTTCTGCGAAGGCTGAGCGGTGAAGACAGCATATGCCACCTCACGCTGCTCACGGGTGTCCATACGGAACATATCGCGGTTCAACTCTTTCTTGTGAGTGTCAAAATATTTCTGATAGTCGGCATCTGTCAGTTCTATCTCAGCATTGTCTGCCTGCGAATAAAGCAAACCTGCAACGCGGACGTCCGACTGCTTGGCGCTCATCTCGGCAATCTTGTTGGCAATGGCGCTAGGCATATACATACCATTCTGCAGCATTGCGATATACTTGGTTCTCTGACGGTCTTCGCGCACCTGCTCCTGATATTTGAGCCACTGCACTTTTGCCTCCATCGTGTCGGGCATCTCGTCAATCTGACGTACATAGTTGCTGATACCCTGACGGTCGTAAACACCTGTCTGAGGATTGGTGAACTGCTGTTGCAACATCGGATGGATGAAACGGCCGACGTACATATCGCTGACCTCAGCATCAGTTACTACAACACCAAGAGCATTCATCTCTTTGTTGAGCAGACGCTCTTGAACAATCTCCTGCCATACGCTCTCTTTGAAAGCATAGTTGCTCGTTCCGCGCATCTGATAATCTGCCTCACGCTGAGCCAGACGAGCGTTGAAATAATCATAAGTCACCTCGTCACCGTCAAGTTTTGCAAACGCCTCTTGTTTACGGTTCTTTGTAAGGTCACCGATGATAAAGCAAACAATAGCAATACCCACAATAAGGACTGCTATCCACGAGTGTTTTCTGATATTTCCAATAATTCCCATTGTTATTATTTAATTTTTATTATTTTCATATAAATTTTGAGCATTTCCTGCCTCAAATAAGTTTGCAAAAGTACAAAGAAAAATCTGTCTGACCAATTTTTAAACAAAAACTTTTTTTTAAAATAATTTATTTTATTGAAAGACAAAATATTATTATTACCGAATAAATCGTCGTCACATACTGAAAATGAACGGCAAAAGGCATTCAACACCCTCAAATATCAGTATTTTGTCCTCCGAAAAATAACAAATCACTTGCAGTTTTTTACCTTGTCGTGTTTCCACTTCGGCCATCACTTGACGGCAGGCGCCGCAGGGACTTGCAGCAGTCAAAACTCCCTGCTGGTTGCGACCAACGATAGCCAACGTTTCAATCACGCTGTCAGGATATTGCGATCCCGCAGCAAACAATGCGGTACGCTCGGCACAAAGTCCGCTGGGATAGGCTATATTCTCCTGATTGCTGCCTTTCACTATCGTACCGTCGGCAAGCCTGAGCGCAGCGCCCACGTGGAAATTCGAATAAGGAGCGTATGCATTTTCTGTTGCCTCAATAGCGGCCTCCAGCAACTTCCTGTCCGACTCTGACAACTCCGACTTTTTACACTCTTGATAATGTATGGTTTGTGTCTTTTCCATCTTTTTTACTATCTTTGCAAATTATTTCTCATAACGAAAAATACTGCAAAATATTGTAGATGGTCAAAATAGGCAACATAGAACTCGGCGGTTTCCCGCTTTTCCTATCCCCGATGGACGACATCACCGACCTGCCGTTCCGCCAACTCTGCAAACGGCACGGAACCGATGTGCTTATCAGCGAGTTCATTGCCTCCGAAGCGCTCATCCGCGATGCTGAGAAAAGTAAACGCAAAATGCTCTTTGCCGAATTTGAACGCCCCATTGGAATACAAGTCTTTGGCAGCGAGGAAGATTCATTGCTTCGTTGTATCGACGTCGTTGCTGAAGCCAAACCCGATTTCATCGATATCAACTGGGGATGCCCTGTGCGCAAGGTGGCAGGCAAAGGTGCCGGCTCGGGAATGCTGAAAGATATTCCCAAACTGCTCAAAATCACCGAAGCACTAGTCAAACACTCTCCTCTTCCTGTCACTGTAAAGACGCGACTCGGATACGAGGACAACGACAAACCCATCGTCACTCTTGCCGAACAGCTACAAGATATCGGTGTCGCCGCCATCAGCATCCACGGACGTACAAAAACACAGATGTATCGCGGTGAAGCCGACTGGACGCTTATTGGCGAAACCAAAGCCAATCCACGCCTGCATATTCCCGTCTTCGGCAACGGTGACATCACAACACCGCAACAAGTTCTCGAAGCACAGCACCTATATGGTGTCGACGGAATCCTCATTGGACGTGCCGCAATAGGTAACCCCTGGATTTTCGAACAGACAAAAGCCCTCCTCGCCGGCAACGAACCCACACAACCCTCAGTATCAGATCGTGTAGCCGTGTGTCGCGAACATCTCCTTGCCGCCGTCAATTTCAAAGGCGAACGGCAAGCCATTTTTGAAATGCGCAAGCATTATAGTGCCTATTTTAGAGGCCTTTTCGACTTCAAGCAGTTCCGAATCCCCCTCGTCACAGTCACCACCCTCCCCGAAGTCTTAACCATCCTCGACCGTATCGCGGAACATTATAATTAGATTTCTCACACTCTTTCTCTACCATTTTGCCAATATCGGATTGAAAAAAAACTGTACACACTTTTTTCAAGATTAATCGAAAGATTATTTGCCACTGAAAACCAATCCGTTTTTATTCTTAGATTTTTTTTTGGCTTACTATATTGATTTTTTTTTGTACCTTTGCAAATTAATATAATTTAACAAAAATCGAATATGACTATGTCAGACCCTACACGTTTGTTTGATTTACTGGACCGCCGCAAAGAGTTGCACCCCGAACGTCCAGTGTTCAAGTTCAAGGAAAACAGTGAATGGAAAGAACACTACATTGACGAGTATATTGAGAAAGTTAATCTTATCAGCTATGCCCTTATGCACCTCGGTGTGAAGAAGGGCGAAAATATCGGTCTCATCTCCGCCGGACGGCCAGAATGGAACTATGTTGATTTTGGTGTCCAGCAGACAGGAGCTGTTTTGCTGCCTATCTATCCAACCATCAGCGAGGAGGACTATCAGTACATCCTCAACGATGCCCATGTACGCCTGCTGGTTGTTGAAACACCTACGCTGTACAATAAAATCAGCAATATCCGTGAGAAACTGCCTCATCTGGAGAACCTATGCACCATTGTGCCTATGGAAGGCGTAAAATCAATCGACGACATCTATGAAGTGGGCCGCCGTTATGTTTCAGAGCATCCTGACGCACCGCAACGTCTGCAGGAAATGAAGGATTCCCTCACCACCGACGATGTCTGCACGATGATCTACACCAGTGGCACCACAGGCGTTCCCAAAGGTGCAATGCTGACCCACCGAGGCCTGATAATGAATGTGCAGGAAATCAAGGAAAGTCCGGGAAAAACTTGGACAAAAGCCCTCAGCTGGCTGCCGATGTGCCACATATACGAGCGCATGATGGGCTACCTCTACCAGTGGCTCTGCTTTACCATCGCCTATGCCGAGAGTATTGCCAAGGTGGGCGACAATTGCAAGGAAATCAGCCCCAATATGATGGCTTGCGTGCCGCGTTTCATTGAAAAAGTATATGATAAGATTTTCCGTAAAGGCGAGAAACTAACCGGCATCAAGAAGAAAATCTTTGATTGGGCCATTGATCTGGCCTTCGAATACGACCTCGACGAATCCAAACTCAGTTGCTGGTACAAGCTCCAGAAGCGCATTGCCGACAAACTGGTCTACAAAGAGATCCGCGAGAGTATGGGTGGCGAACGATATATGCTCGTCAGCGGTGGAGCCACAATCCAGCCACGACTGACGCGTTTCTTCTCCTGTGTAGGACTCGACCTCTACGAGGGTTACGGCCTCACCGAGTGCTCACCGCTGATTGCAGTTACAAACAGCAACAAAAAAGGACGCAAGATCGGTTCGGTGGGCTTCGCAATGCGTGCCATCGAGGTACGTATCGACGACAAGACCAACGAGATACAATGTCGTGGCGGCAACGTGATGAAAGGCTACTACAACCAACCTGAACTCACCGCCGAAGCCATCGATAGCGAGGGTTGGTTCCACACTGGCGACACCGGCTACTTCGACCCGGACGGCTACCTCTTCATCACCGGACGCACCAAGAGTATGTTCAAGACCTCAATGGGCAAATATATCAATCCCGAAGTTATTGAGGAAAAGATGAAACAGTCGCCATTCATCCTCGATATGATGGTGGTCGGTGCCGACCAAAAGTTTGCTGCAGCATTGATTGCGCCCGATTTCGATATGCTCAAAGACTGGTGCGGACGCCACAATGTAAAAGTAGAAAGCAAGGAGCAGATGATTGCCGACAAGACGGTTATCGCACGTTACCAGAAAGTTATTGACAAATACAACGCCGAACTGGGCGACACAGAGAAGGTGAAACGCTTTGCTCTTGTGGCCGACACTTGGAGCGAGGCTAACAAGTTCCTCACCCCCACACAGAAACTCATCCGCCGCAACGTCGCCGCAGCCTACAAGGAACAAATCGACGCCCTGTTTAAATAACTTGAGTTAAGGAACTATCACCTTGCGAGCAGGGCGGCTGCCACACTGGACAAGGTACACCCCTGCTTCAGGCACACGCAGGGTGCATTTGCCATTGCATTTCTGACTGATTATCTGACGGCCAAGTTGGTCGAAAATACGTACATTAATTGCAGTGGGGCTACTGATATTAATTTCACCTTTTGAGGCACGAACGATGCAGTCGTCCTCTACTACGCCCATACCGTCGCAATCCTCTACGATTGTGCCGAAAATGCTCCAGTTGATATCATCCAAATATGCTTCCTTGCTGCCGCAAGGCACGGTAAGAGTGACACGGTCCTGATTAATCCTGCCAAAGGCATCATACTCAACTGCTGGCGGCACCACAGCAAGTGATGTGATTGTCTCAGTGCCAGAACAGTCTGCAAATGCATACGCGCCTATGGTTGTAAGTCCCGAAGGCAAAGTCCAATACTTGATTTTGCAGCATTCGGTAAAAGCCATCGTATCAATGTGTACCACCGTTGAGGGGATGTTGACTTCCCGCAGTTTCACGCAGCCATGAAAAGTCTCAAAACGTATAGTGTCAATGCCTTCCGGCAATAAGACCTTTTTAATGCGACCATTATAGTTATAGCAGAAGGCGCCGGGACCGACGTAAGAGACACTTGGCGGCACAATGACAGAATCAAGCTTCAGACAACTTATAAATGCCCGCTCACCTATGGTGTGTGTGCGGCTTCCAAAGTCGATGGCTCCGATATTGCTGTAACCAAAAGCGTTGGATCCGATATTGACTGCTGCGTCGGCAATGGTTATCACTGCACTGCCGTTTGGATTGAAAGCACCATAGAAGGCCCATTTGCCTATCAGCCTGACCGTCGAAGGTATTGTGATTGAACCCAATGCATAACAGTTATCAAAGGCATAATTATCTATTGTATCCAACCCCTCAGGCAAAGTAACGCTAACCAATTCCACTTGCTGTTCGAACGCCCTTCTGCCAATGGTACGCACCGTCGAAGGCACAATGATGCTTGTCTTGCCGGGCCTGCTGGCGGTAAGACATATTCGCGTGCTGTCATTGTAGAACAATCCATCCTCCTCATAGCCGTTCACCGTCTTCGCACCCCAAGGACTTCCAGTAGCCAATCCGTGATAGATGACGTTGGATATCCTTTGGAAAGCGTTGGCCCTGATGGTGTCGATGCCGTCAGGCACTGTCAGTTCGAAGATGCCGGTATTCGATAGTGCCTTCGTTCCGATGCTGGTGACTGTGGATGGAATGACCGCCGCATTTATCTCGCTATGGCTGCGGAAAGCATTGTCGGCCAGCGATGTTACGGCATATATTGTGCCGTCATATTCCACCGTAGACGGGATGACCAGCGTGTCGCTGTAGTGGATGTAATGGGCCATAGTCACCACTTCGTCGCCGAATACGCTGACACAATGCGCCGCAGAATCGACGATATTGTAGTAGAGCGTGTCACCCTGTGGACTTATAGATTGGAAATCGTGCGCCACCTGCGCCTTTGTCGCGGTGGCCAGCACCGCCAGCGTCGCCGTCAGTGCCGCTTGTTTAAGGGTATTATTCATAGTATCAGATATTAAACAGTTGTCGTTCTCAAACAAAACATCGGGCGCATTGTGCATAACGGCACGCACCGTTTTGCCGTTGGCATAGCGTATGTATGTCACCGTCCTGTCTTCGGTGTTCACCGAAAAGGCCCAACCCGACTTTGAGATCGTGCTGCTGTCCTTCAGATGCTCAACACTGACAGCCGAAGTCAACGTTTCGGCATCAACTTTTGGCCGAGTTTTTTTCGGTTTCAATTCGGAATTTTCGCTGTGATTTCTGCCAATGTGGAACAGCCTGAAATGCTCCCAGTCGGCCAACTCTGCGACGGCACCCACCGACGCCAGGATAATGATTATCAGAATAATCACTACACGCATCCGTGCCAACAGACGCTGCTTACGCTTATAGACGGCATCGCGCGACACGCCCATCTGCTCTGCTATCTCCTCACCGCTGTAGCCATCAAGGTACATTTGGATGAACTGCCTGTCATTCTCATCCAAATCGGCCATCAAGCCTTGCAGTATCTCACTCTCCGAAAGTTCATCGTTCGCGATGGTGTCAGCCATTTCGTGTGAGAGAGGTTCCGTTGGCACAACGGGCTTGCGGTGCAGATGGTCGAGCACCGTGCGTGTATGCCACATCACCCAAGCGCGCTCCTCCTGCGGCAAAGCATCGCTACGCAGCTTGCCGAAATGCTCCCACAACGACAGCATAACGTCCTGCACAAGGTCGTCGCATCGGTCGTTGTCGCCACGTGCACGCACGCGGCACAATGAGCGTATGGCTCTTCCGTACCGCGACACAAGGTCAGTATATCTTGTTTTGTCTTCCATCTAATAATATAATACCCCCTTTTTTGCCAAAATCTGACATTAATAATGTTTTTTTACAAAAAAGCCGTTTTTTAACAACCTTGTGGAGTAGATGGGACTCGTGGTATGCCGTCGGCTCTGCCGACAACCCAATACCTTTGTCCCAGCTTCGAAACAAAAAAAAGAGAGAACCGAAATGGTCTCTTTTTTTGTGGAGTAGATGGGACTCGAACCCACTACCTTTTGATTGCGAACCAAATGCTCTACCAGATGAGCTACTACCCCTTTAATGAAAAAAGCCGTCGTTAGGACGGCTTTGTGGAGTATATCGGAATCGAACCGATTACCTTTTGACTGCCAGTCAAACGCTCTAGCCAAGTGAGCTAATACCCCGATTTCAGTTTGCAAAAATACAAAGAATTTTTAATCTACCAAAAATAATTTTTATATCACTGATTATCAAATATAATTTTGAAAATAACCACCCTTCTAACAATACAAAATCCTAACAAATTAATTTAAATTTGACAGCGATTTCTCCACATTTTCAAAACCCTTTTAACCCTACCCCAACGCTTACTTAGTTCTTACTCAATTCTGGGTTTACGCATAATTTATGCATATCTTATCGTAAAGCTCTAACAACAAACACTATACGTCCCAATTAAAGCCGTTAAAGGCATCTCCAGGATGAGGTGGCTGCGAACCGGGATTGTCTCTGTCCTCAGATTCGAAAGATGCACCATTCTGCTCCTCAGACATTTGCTGTAAAGCACGAAGACGCCGCATCGCGACTTTCCAAAGTTTGATGTCGAAATATATAAACACAGGAAACAGAATTGCCGAAAGCCAACCTCCCGACTCGCCCATCGCCTCAGGAATCATCAGCAACGCGTCAAACGTTCCGTGCAGCAACATCGGATAAACAAATGCTTTCCAAAGGTTTTGGCTGCGTTCGGCAGGGTTGAACTTCGCCTGCGCGAAATAATAACCCATCACGACCGCAAACAAGAAATGCGCCGGAACCGATAACAGAGCTCTCACTCCGCCTGTCATAATCGAGTCGGCAAAGGATGACTGATTGAACACATACATCAGATTCTCAATGCCGGCAAAACCCAGTGACACAAACGTAGCGTATACTATGCCGTCAAAATATTCGTTGAAATCAGGCGCTTTCCATACAGCCAGCGACAAAAGCGCCAACTTGCAAATCTCTTCAGTACATCCGGCAACAACAAAACCATTATATATTCCTCTCATAAAACCAAGCAGATACTCTCCTCCCAAGTATGAATACAACAACCCAAGCGCCTGCTCTATAAAGATGGCGGGAATAACCGAAATACAACCGAAGAAAAACGCTTTTGCCAACATCCGCAAAGGCTCTTTTTCAAACTTGTCTTTCCTGTATATAAACGTCGCAAGCAATATAACCGGCAGAACAGCCAATGCGATAAGTATAATATTCTCTGTCATTTACCTAAAATTTTGAATGTTTTTCCCATCAAAAAACTTCTGATTTGGAATTGCAAAAATACGAAATAAAATCAAATGATGACTATTCGGCCGGGGTTTGAAAAAGAAAATGAACAGACAAAATAATAAAACCGAACGTTTCTCGTTAGAAAAATAGCATTATAGACAGAAATGATGAACGGAAAAATTGATACGGTGGGCATATTTGTGCCTTGTTGCATCGACCAGTTTGACCCACAAGCTGCTTGGAAAACAATACATTTGCTCGAAGGTTTAAAGTTGCGCTGCTTCTATCCGACTTCGATTACCTGCTGCGGCAAAGAGTTTTATAATCAAGGAGACTATGCAAACGCCAAAACACTTGGCGAGAAGATGATAGAACTCTATGGCGACTGCTCGTATGTGGTGAGCCTTAGCAGCGGCTGCATCGCATATATGCAACGCTGTTTCAGCAAGTTATTCTACAACTCCACTATGCACAACAGTTACCGGCAATTTCTGGACAAATGCTACGACTTGAGCGATTTTCTGGTCAATGTGATGCACTATGAGCCTTCGGGCGTAAAATTCCCGCACAGCGTCACCATTATGGATCATTGCGCCACAAGCAAAGATTATTCAAGCGCGGCACATCCCGAAAGGAAAGGTCTCCGCGACGAGCCGCGCAAACTGCTCTCCTCCGTCGATGGGATTGCTCTCAAGGAGATGCCGCAGAACGATGTCTGCTGCGGCTTCGGCGGTATGTTCGCCAACCAGTTCACATCCATCTCCGACAACCTTACGCAACGAAAATTAGACAACGCCCTTGCCGCTGGCGCCGAATACATCACCTGCACCGAGCCAAGCTGCCTGATGCACCTCCAGTCGTATATCAACAAGACCGGAATAAATATTAAATGTATAAATTTAATAAACATCTTGGTTGCGGAAAATGAGTGAGCTGAGATACAACTCCTACGCTGCCTTTTTCAGGAAAGTCTACGGCGAGCGACTTCAGAAAGTGGCCATCGACGCAGGCTTTTCGTGCCCCAACCGCAACCCGCTCGACAGAACACAAGGAGGCTGTATCTTCTGCAACAACAATGCTTTCAACCCTTCATATTGTTTGCCCGACAAAAGTATTACACAACAGATCGACGAGGGCATCCTCTTCCACCGCCAACGCTATCCTAACACAACACGCTATCTAGCTTATTTCCAGCCTTATTCAAATACTTTTGCTCCGCTCGAGACACTTAGGCAGCGCTACGAGGAGGCTCTGCAGCATCCCGATGTCGTTGGACTTATCATCGGCACCCGCCCCGATTGCGTTGACGAAGAGAAACTTGACTATATTGCTTCCCTTGCCGAACGCAAAAATTGCTATGTAGCTGTGGAATACGGAATTGAGAGCTGTTATGATGCTACTCTAGCAACTATCAACCGCAGACACGATTTCGCCGCTACGCGCAAAGCGATAGAGATGACGCACAGCCGCAACCTACATTGTGGAGCGCACCTTGTTTTGGGATTGCCTGGCGAGACGCGCGATATGATTCTCAACGAAGCCGATGCCGTCAACTCGCTGCCCGTCGACACACTTAAACTGCACCAACTGCAAATCATCGTCGACACTAAATTGGCGGAGGAGGCTAAACAAAGGATGAGCAAAACATCAGACCCATACAAGGTTCTGCACAAGATGGGCATCTGCGACGATGTGCAACGGATGGAGACTTATGTGCCGTTGGTGTGCGACTTCCTTGAACGACTGCGCCCGGATATAATGATGGAACGCTTTGCCGGTGAGGTGCCGCCACGCTTCCAAGCGATTCCATCGCTCGGTTGGCGTCGCACCGACGGCAAACTTATTCGGAATGAGGAAATTCCACAGATGATTAATAAAGAACTAACAAGAAGGGACAGCTGGCAAGGATGTCGATTTTGAATTTTGAAAGTTAATTATTGAAGATGAAGAAACGCTTAAATATATGGATTGTATCGCTGGGACTTCTGGTTTTACTGGTGGCGGCAATGGCTCTTTGCTCAACCGTTGGAGTGGTTCATTTCGACCGCAAAAGTCTCCTGGAGTCTCAGATATTCTGGAACTTGCGTCTGCCGCGCGTCATTCTCAGCGTGCTTGTCGGAGCGGCTCTCTCGGTATGCGGCGCCACCTACCAGTCGGTGTTCCGCAACCCGCTGACCGACCCTTACGTTCTGGGCATCTCATCGGGCGCCTCGCTCGGCGCCGCCATAGCCATCCTGCTCGGCCTTGAAGCTCATCTTTGGGGCGTTGGAGGCTTTGCTCTACTAACCGCATTGCTAACTATACTGCTGATTTTCAAGATTGCATCGATAGGCAACCGTATGCACACCACCACGCTACTGCTTACTGGCGTATGCCTCACTTTCCTCATAACCGCTGTCATTTCGCTGCTTATGGCTCTGCGGCAGGACAAGATGGAGAGCATCATCTTCTGGACAATGGGCAGTTTCGCCTCGTCATCGTGGCTCGATGTCTGGATTGTTCTGCCTGTGGTAACTGTAGGAATGCTGGTAGTGCTATTCTACAGCAAGGATCTTAACCTTCTTCTCGTGGGCAGCGAAACGGCGCAAAGTCTTGGTGTTGAAGTCGAGAAGGTGCGGCGCCGATTACTGCTGTTCACCACTCTGATGGTGGCTTTCTGCGTTGCCGCTTGCGGCGTGATAGGCTTTGTGGGACTCGTGGTGCCACATTGCGTCAGACTCATTTGCGGAGCCGACAACCGCCGCATCATCCCCTACTCTATCTTTGTCGGCGGACTCTTCCTGCTGCTCTGCGATACCCTTGCACGCACTATGATTCCGCCCAACGAACTGCCTGTAGGCTCCATAACGTCTCTGCTCGGCGCGCCAATGTTCATCTATCTACTTTACAAATCTAAACGCAAGATATGATTGAGGTTCAACATATAAACTGCTCCTACGGAAAGAATGAGATTCTCCGCAATCTGTCATTCAACATTGCCGACGGCTCTTTCACTTCCATTCTCGGCTCCAACGGCTGCGGTAAGACGACCTTGCTACGCTGCATCGCAGGATTGCTTGAACCGCAAAAAGGCTCGGTTTTGATTGGCGGCAAACCTATTGGCAACTATACCGCTCGCCAGCGGGCACAGATGGTGTCTCTAGTGCAGCAGCATCCGCAAGCCGATATCGAGTTCTCGGCTTTCGAAACCGTGCTGATGGGGCGCAATCCTTACCAGCGGCATCTGCAGAATGAGTCGCAAGAGGATTGGGATATCGTGGAACAGGCTATGAAACAGACCAATACCTGGCATCTTCGGTTGTCGCTTCCCAGCCAGATGAGCGGCGGAGAACTGCAGCGCGTGATGATTGCCAGAGCCCTTGCTCAACAGACGCCGGTATTGCTGCTCGACGAGCCTACATCGAATCTTGATATCGCTCACCAGTTCGAGATAATGGAATTGCTCAGGGACATCAACCGCAACGAGCACAAAACCATCTTGATTGTAGTTCACGACCTCAACCTCGCTTTGCGCTACTGCCCCGAAGCCTTGCTGCTCAACGACCATTCGCTTCTATATCAAGGCCCAACCGCCGAAGCCCTCACCCCCGACCGCATCCTCACAGCCTTCGGCGTCCGCGCCCAAAACAAAGAAGGTTTTCTGCGCTTCGAGAAATAAAACAACTGTTTTTCTACAGAAGGAAAAAATAACTACATAAAAGTAAGCAATACTATTTATCCGAATTTTTTTCGTATATTTGAATTCTGAATTAAACAACTCTTTTTAACTCACTACTTTGATAATGAGCAATATCGCTCCATAAACCAACGTTTAAAACAACAACAATATGAATATACTTTTGATAGGTTCAGGCGGACGCGAGCACGCAATCGCCGCCAGTATTGCAAAAAGTGAACAATGCGACAAACTATTCATCGCTCCCGGCAACGCCGGTACAACGGCTTGCGGAACTAATGTAAATATGAAAGTCGACGACTTCGACACAATAGGCAAGTTCGTCATCGACAACGATATAAAGATGGTCGTCATTGGTCCCGAAGCACCCCTCGTAGGAGGTATTGCTGACTATTTTGCCGAGAAAGAATATCTGAAGAACGTAGCGGTGATTGGTCCTACTGCAAAAGGTGCCCAGCTGGAAGGCAGCAAGGACTTCGCCAAGATGTTTATGCAACGCCACAACATCCCCACCGCAGCTTACAAAACCTTTACCAAAGAAACGCTTAAGGAGGGTCAGAAATATCTTTCTACCCTCAAGGCTCCCTATGTGCTTAAGGCCGACGGTCTTGCTGCCGGAAAGGGTGTGCTGATTATCGACAACCTGAAGGAGGCTAAACAGGCTCTGAAAGAGATGCTTGCCGATGCCAAGTTCGGCGACGCCAGCAGCCGCGTGGTCATCGAGGAATACCTCAGCGGCATCGAACTGTCTGTATTTGTACTCACCGACGGCAAACACTACAAGATTCTGCCTTCGGCCAAAGACTATAAGCGCATCGGCGAGGGCGACACCGGACTCAACACAGGCGGTATGGGCTCCGTCAGTCCTGTGTCATTTGCCGACAAAGCATTTATGCAGAAGGTTGAACACAATATCGTTATGCCTACCATCAAAGGTCTCCAGAAAGAAGGCATCACCTATAAAGGTTTCATTTTCTTAGGACTTATGGCCGTAAATGGTGACGATGGGACGCTGAATCCTTATGTCATCGAGTATAACGTGCGTATGGGCGACCCCGAGACGGAATCGGTCTTTCCGCGCATCAAGAGCGATGTCGTCGATCTCTTCAAAGGAGTATGGGACGGCACGCTTAACCTATGCACTCTTGATATCGACGATCGTGTTGCTGCCTGTGTGATGCTTACCGCCGAGGGCTATCCCGAAAGCTACAATAAAGGCGATGTGATTAGTGGTGTAGATGAAATAAAAGACTCTCTTGTATTCCACGCAGGAACCAAGCTTAACAGCACCAACAAATTGGTAACCAATGGCGGTCGTGTGCTTTGTGTGACAACGCTGGCCGAGTCGTTGCCGGCAGCATTGCACAAAAGTCTGCAGAGCGCCGAAAGCATCAAATGGAAAGGCCGCTACTACCGTCACGATATCGGACAAGACCTGCTGAAAATCGGAATCAATTAACTTCCTAATCTTTTGCCTTGTGCGTCTGATAAACGAGGAGCGTCCCTTCACCGTCGAGGGTGATGGTGAATGAATCGCCAAGTGCCTCGTTGAGCGTTGCTTCCCACCATTGATGCAACCTACGGCCATGGATAGGATATTTCAACCCTTCGGTTGAAACTAGAAGTTTTTCGGACATCGAAAACAGCGACACCTGCTGACGCGGGAACGAAGGTAGTGTGGTTGAAGTCTTTATCGGTATAAAGAAACCGTAATCGCTATACATCCTGACACTTAGCGGATTACCTGAAGATGAAACCATCTCGGCGTAGGTCGCCAGCAAACTTATATTGCCCAATGTATGGTCTTCGCGCAAACCCGTCGCCCCAAATATTACCAACCGCTCGACGCCGAGCGACAAAGCATATTTAACCGCTTTCGTCAAATCATTGGTTTCCTGGTCGGTAAATTCACTTATAAAGTCGGTCGGAAACGGTGGTTTGATATTGCCTATTGAGTCGCCGTCGCCAACAACATAAACCATTGGAAGTGTGGTGGCGTGCGAAAACAGCTGGCTGTTTACCAGCTTGTTGTACGCCCCATCGCAGCATATCAGGATTTGTGCCTGCAGAAGTGCCTGCAACGCTTCTTCACGATGCGGGAAAACTCCATTGGCAAGTATAAATGCTTTATTCATTTTCTTTGTATTTTCGATACCACGATATAATACCAAGTATGCAAAACACCTCAAAGACAACATACAATATCGCTGAGGCGTAGTTACCGCTAACCCAGAAGAGTCCAATCATTATCGGATTGACAATCATCCAGCATATCCATTGCTGCCACCATTTCTGCGTCAACATCCACATACCCACGATAGAAAGTCCCGCTGAAATGCCGTCGAACAGCGGATGATTGCTTTCACCGATAAAGCCCAGCAGCCACCATAAAAACAACGACAACACTACCACCGCTGCAACAATCCATTTAACATAACTCTTAGGACACGAACTGAAAGGACGTTCCACTTTGTCTTTGCTCTTAATCAGGCCTTTCCATACGAGGATGCCGTATATCGACATAATAAAATTATAACAGCAGATGCCGCCGTTGGCGAAATAGCCCGCCGAGAAGTCAATAATGATATAGAATAGCGACATCAAAAGGCAGAGAGGCCAGAACCACCGGCCCGCCCTATATTCTGAAACGATATAGAACAGGCCGATGACGGCACCGACAAAGTCGATGATTGATATCTGTAGCCTTAATATTTCTATCATTTAGAATCTGTAGATAAGGCGTGCCATAAAGTTACGGCCCGGCTGCTGGAGATATCCCTGCAGATGATAGTAGCCATAACCGTCGTCATAGTCATCCCACACACCTGCGCTTAAACGGTAGTTCTTGTCCAAAATATTATTGACAAGCAACTGGCACTCAATCTCGCTGGAGCCCTTCAAATGCCACGTATACGAAGCCTTGAAGTTAAGCAGGAAATAGGGGTCAATCTGGTGCGACTCGCGACTGGTATTGTCTGCAAACTGCTTGCCCACATATTTGCCAATCAACTGAATATTCAAGTCCTTGACTGGAGTAAAGGTGGCGATGGCAGAACCTATGACATTAGGTGACAGAGCCAGGTCGGTGGTTTGGGTGTAAACCTGCAAAACTGTATCTCCATCGTTGAAATCAGTAAAAGTGTTGTCGATAACCTTGTTGTTACTGAGCGTCAGGTTGGCATCGAATCGCATCCAATCGGTAGCTTTGACACCACCTACCAGCTCAACGCCAATGCGGTAGCTCTTGTCGACATTCTCCATCAGGGCATATCCGCTGCTGCTGAAGTCACCCGAGGGGGTCAACTGATCCTTGTATAGCATAGCGTAGCCGTTGATACTAAAGTTCCAGGCTTTCTTCTGAATCTGATAGCCCAATTCAATGTCAAGCAAATGCTCGGCCTTGATGGTATCGTTGTTGCCGATGGCGTCCTTGATGTCGGCACGGCGCGGCTCGCGGTTGCTTATACCAGCCACAAAATAGAGTCGTTGATTGTCGTTTACTCGGTAGTTCAAGCCGAGTTTGGGGTTGAAGAACAAGTAGTTCTCTTCAAAATCCATATCAAACAAATCGTCGGCAAAACCGTAAACCTTATAATTAATCATTCTCAACTGCAAGTCGGCGTATCCGTTCAAGTTGGAAGTAAAATCGTATGTGCCTTTGGCATAAACGGTGTTGTCAATCTTATCGCCATAGTTGCGATACCACTCGTATGGCGTATCGATATGTACTGCAGTGTCACGGAACGATATGATATTACCAAAGTGCTCGCCATCATAGAAGAGGAAGTTCTCTCCGAACGACAATGTCGAACGCTCACCATTGCGTCGCAGGTTAACGTTGGCGGTATAGGCATTGTTATACAACTGCTTGCGAGTGACGAAGTTGTGCTTGCTGCCGTCCTCGATAGCGGTAAGCCCATAGTTCTTGTATTTCTTATTCTTCATCTGCTCGTAATATCCGTCACCGTGGGTGAAATCGAGAGCACCGTTGATGCTCCATCCGTCGCCAAACAGGTGAGAGACATACAGCTGATAGTGCTGCTGCCAATAGTTGTCGGTTTCGTTGGGATAGTAGAGCACATTGCCAAACTGGTCCTTGAAAGCACCGGCATCATTGTATGTGGGATCTGCATCGAGGTCCTCTGCAACGGCACCGTTCCACGTTATACCCGAAGTCTGCTTTCCAATGATAACGAGAGCCTTTACCAAGGTACGCTCACCGTACCAGGCCAGAGAACCGAATAACGACTGCTGGTCGGTCTGACCGCCACGCAGAAAACCGTCGCTTGTCAAGCCCGAGTAAGCAAAATCGAACGACAGGCCGTTCTTCATAATACCCGAGCCACCGCTGAGGCTGTACTGGCGTGTATTCCAGCTACCCAAGCCAAAATCGGCCATTCCGTATGCCTCGCTTGAAGAATTGAGGGTCTGCATATTGATGGCGGCGCCGAAAGCCGGACTTCCTCCTGTCGAGGCTCCGACACCACGCTGAATCTGGAGGCTCTGAGCCATACCGCCAAGATTGGGGATATTGTACCAAAACACCTCCTGACTTTCGGCATCATTGAGTGTAATGCCGTTGATGTTCACATTGATACGGCTGGCATCAACACCACGTATCGTCAATTTCGTGGCTCCCACAGAGCCGTTTTCTCCACTTGCAACCACCGAAGGCTGCGTCTCAAGCATAAAAGGCAGCGACACATCGCCACGAGCATCCTGCAACTCGCTCTTGCCCACATTCGTAGTTGTGAGAGGAGCCTTGCTGTCCACACGCGAGTCAGAGACAACGACTGTCTCCAATTGCCGCACGATTACGGTGTCGTGCTTGTCCGTTTGACCATAAGTTGTAGCTGTTGCGGCAACCATAACTGCCGCGGTGCAGAGCATCTTGCTCAATGCACCCATTCTAATCTGTTGTTTTTTCATAAAATTTTCCTCCGCCGGTATTATCCGGATCAGGTTCAGGGGTATGTTCTCAGCCATCAGCATTCCGCCAAGTTGGGCACCCCCAAGGGTTTGTTTAACTAATAATTGAGTATTTTATATTAAAAATTTAAACAAATTGATATCTATAAAAAAACTTATAGGGCTTTAAAGCCCTATAAGTAACATTCAGAAATATTATCTCTTGTAAGTGATATAGAAACGGTCGGGAGTAGAATAGCGGACCTGCTCAACCTTCTCACCTGTTTCCTTACCGCAGGCATCCTTCTCGCGAACCACCTCATACATAGCAGCGCCGTTCACATTGATGATCTCGCTTGCGAAGAAACGGTCGTCGATATGCTGTTTCTTGCCGCTTGTACCGACAGTGTAGGTGATATAGTTGCCGAAGAACAGAGGAGAGTTATCAACCGTGAACGAGAGTCCGAGCGGTTTGCCCTTCTTGGGAGTATCTTTCACACCGCACAGTTCCATCTCCTTGGTAGCGATGCGATATTCCGACACATATTTGGTGCTGTGAGGAGGAACAGCTATCACGGCGCGCTCCGACACCTGGCTGGCCTTCATCTCGCTGGTACTGGAGCCCTCGGTGCTTTCCGAAGATTTCTTTTTCTTGTCTTTGCGTTCCTGCTTCGAGATGGTTATCGTCGACGACTTGGTAGTGGTCCAACCGCGAGCCTGATAGTAGTCGTTGGCGTTGCCGTTCAGGATGAAGAAAGACTCTGCAAGATTCACAAAAATAACGGAATCCGTATTGTTTGTAAACCAGAAACCGGCTTCACCGAATTCGGCAAAGAAGTTGTATTGCACAGCGCAGTTTTTGGTTTCGTGGACAATCTTTCCGTCCTTTGTCTCACACTGGTTGGCATTGACGGGTTGGGTCTGATAGACCTGGAAGTAGGTGGTTTTCGAGCAACCTACCGCAAGACAGCCTGCCAGCGCTGCCATAATGATGAGTGTACTTGTTCTTTTCATAAAATTTGATGTTTAAAACGTTAATATTGATTTATTATAATTTGCCATAAATGCCTAATCTGACCAACTCGCACTAAAACAACTAACTCCCTCTAATTCAACCTCTGATAATATTTCTCCCATAGTTCGGGCACCTCGTTCTGCTGAGCCTGCTCATAGTCGGCATAAGTGCACGGAATCAGCAGGTGGCGCTGATATTGTTCCTTCTTCTCGCCGCTATAGGGAACCTCCATCCACCAGCGGTCGCTCTTCTTGCTCTTGTAGAACGAAATCTCAAAGTCGCCCTCATTCAATCCCACCATATAATGCTTGTAGTTCTGTTTGTCGCGATGCGGGAAATCCGCAGCACGGTTATAGAAACCCTCGATAAAGTACCATATCGCGTGAGCCAGCAGATGCGCTGTCTGTCCGCGACGGTCGTAGAGAGGGTTATACTCATAAAAGCCTATCGACGACAGCTTGTCGCTCATACCTGCAAAGCGCGTCAGGCGACACAGCTCCTCGCCGTAGAATCCGTGCGGCGAACCGTTCTCCTGTCCCGGAGCGTCGCTCAGTCGCACAGCGTTGATATCCACCGACACCATATCGGCCGAACGCACAAGAGTCTCGGCGCGCACCATATCGCCCTGAATGGCACCCAGACGATAAGCGTCGAAATTCAATTCATCCATCAACTTCACCATACTGCTGCCATTGAAATAAGTCTGGTAGCCGATATTGGAAAAATTGAACAGGAAATTCGGCTGTTGTGCAACGATATGGCTCAGCCAGTTGCGGCTGTTGAGGGGCAGCGTGTCGCTCCCTAGGTCGAACATCGAGTCAATGCTAGCTACATTAACCACGCGACCCATAACCTCGTAGGCCTTATAGTTCGAGAACGACAAATCCTGGCTGCCACCAAGAATGATGACCGTGATATTCTTCTCAAACAGTTTGAAAAGCACCTCCGTAACGGCAAAGCGGGTATCGTCGGGAGTAGCGCCAGGCATAATATTGCCAAGATCCACCATACTGAAATTCTCAACCGGCTTGGCCAAAGCGTACAAATAACGGCGTATTTCATCAGGAGCATCTTTACAGCCCTTGTTGCCCGCCGAGCAGCTTTCGTCGCAGATACCCAGCAAGGCCAAAGTGACATCCTCCAAGCTCGGGAAAGACCCTTCCTCGGCATAAATCTGAGTGGCCGAAGCAATGTTTGCATAGAATTCCCCCTCGCCAAAGGCGATGTCGTTAACGTTAACTGGCTGAAAATATGTGCTTAACTCCATTATTTAACAAATATTTCGAATTGTAAAGATAAGAAAAAAATATTAATTCAAAACCGAATACGCCAAAAAGGTCAAAAAAGTTCACTTTTAATACTCCCGCGCGAGCCAGCGAAGCAGAAACAAATTATACATATTGAACTTATTATTTTACAAATGCAAATATGATTATTTTTGACTTAACAAATGTTAAGTCGTCATCTGCGACCTAGCGTTGACCTAGAACTGAGTTAGCGATATGGAGGGGAGGATTAGGGGGCAGCGCTAAAGTTGAAAATTATCGTTATCCCAAAATATAAACTGAATACTTATACCTGTATATCAACAATATATAAGTATAAGGGCTTTTTTAGGATGTCGGAGCGTTTCAGTGTTTCAGCGTTTCAGTTAAAAAAATGACTAATACTATAACACAAACATATTTTATATATAAAGGTGTTTTAATGGTTTTGGATACCGACTCAAGAACTGTAACATTGTAACGCTGTAACGGTTTGTTTGCTGCAGTTGAAAATCAGGACAGTGAGGAATCAATTTCACGGTAGCAAACTTTGATAAAGCTTTTGTTAAATTTAAGTTACCCCCCTGTGCCATCTCCTTTTGAAGATGCATGAAAAACATAATAATATATCTGTGAAATAAAATTGCCTGTGACCTAAGACAATTTAACCAAATTATATAGATGGGCTATTTTCCAAGAGTCAGATTTGCCAAACAAACCGCAATTTCCTGGATCTCTTCGCGAGGACGCCAGGCGAGGATATAACTTACTTCGGCATCAATCACTTGATAGCCTTTTTCTTCATAGTTGTTCATACGCTCTCGCATAGCATTGGAAAGGCTTGCTATGTATTCTCCCTTCTCCGAAAGCAGATAACCATTGCGGTAGATCATCTTATCCCCACTACGCAGGCACAGAACACTCTCCTTGTGGTCTCTGAAATAGTCGAGCCATACATCGCTCATCGATAGCGAAAGGACTATTGTCGGCTGCAATGTAAGAAATGAAATATCATTATAGATGAACAATTTGTGCTTGGCACGAGTAACACCCACATAAATAGCACGTAGCATATCGTTGTCAATATCTTTAATACCTCCAAGAAGCAAATGAACGTTGTCAAATTCTCGTCCTTTGGCTTTATGAATTGTGCTGACAAATACTGTTTTGTCTTCAGTAGCGACAAAATCTTCGATACTCGATTCAAGGGCGAACTCGCGAAGGTCACTACGATAGTAGGTTTTATGTGTAACCTCGAAGTCTGCAAGGAATTGTTTTAATGCTTCAATACATCGACTTGTGCCGTATGTCTTTTCCGTACGGTATTTGGCTTCTATCCACTGGTCTTTGCTAATCGTCCCGTCTTCAGAATTCCCAAGTTGCTTGAAAAAATAGCGTACTTCGGCAAGGTTAATAAACCGGAAACCATCGGTGGCTTGGATAAGCCTAACATAAACGCCCTGCTGACGTAATAGGTGGGCAATCTGAAGCGCCTGTTCATTTGTGACGGTAAGTACAGCCGTGGTACCAGATAGTTGGGTTTCTGGAAATAATTGCAAAGAACTGGCTGCATTATCCACTACGCCATCATATTTACTGACAGACACAATGGGCGTCTGCTTCATACGGTTGGGAATCCGTTGAACAAAGCGGTTAGCGAATTCGACAATGGCATAGTCGGAACGATAGTTATCCGTTAGTTCGTATAGAGTAGCATTATGGTCGATGATAAGCGAACGCAGGTGTGCTGAATTGCTCCCACGGAAAGCGTAGATGTTTTGATCGTCGTCTCCAACGGCAATGACACGCATATCCTCATTGCGCTGCATCAAAGCTTTCACCAGACGGAAATCGTCAGCGCCCATATCCTGTGCCTCATCAATAACCAACACGCTTTTAGCAATCTTGTTCTCCTCCACCTCTCCTTTTTCTATCATCTCGGCAGCACACGCAACCACACTGTCAACTTCTTCAAGAGAGCCTTGCCGTCCCAGTAAATCAAAACTATAAGAATGGAAGGTTTTAATATCAACGAAATGGGCGGCACCTCCAACCAATTCAATCAGGCGTTTTTTAAATTCTGTAGCAGCGGCACGAGAGAAGGTAAGCATAAGTAATTGTTCGTGCTTCACATCTTCCATCAATAACAGCGAAGCAAGTTTATGAACTAGCACCATCGTCTTTCCACTTCCTGGACCTGCTGCCACAACGATATATTTGCTTTCTTTGTCATCGATAATTTGACGCTGTCTCTCACTAAGACTGCCAAATATTTGCTCGTACTTTGCAGGAGTGATATTCTTGGTAATTTGAGTATGTCTTTCTCCTCTAAAGTATTTCTTTATGAAGGCGGAATAATCCATTAGGAAGTAATCGTTGACAAATCTTGTGGCAGCATCGTAATCACGCACCATCATATTGGCATATTCGCCCACAATGTGAATCTGTTGGATTCGTTGCTTGTAGAACTCGTCAAGCAGACGATATTGTTCCTTGCCATAATGGGCACGTCGCTCAACCAAACGGTGCAATTGCATAGTGCTATATATCACCATAAAACCACCTTCAATTTTCAACAACCCCATTCGGGAAAGGTAAAGCAGAGCCTCTTCTATGTCGCTTAAAGAAGGTTTATCAATGGTTCCAAAGGATAATCCTTGCACAGTGGCATTGTAACGTTCCAACAATTCGACCATTGAAAAGGCTATCATCTTGTTGTCAGATGCGGGAATTAACCCACGATTCTTTGCCGCATAGCGGCATAACTCGACACGCCGTTCAAATCTGGCGAACAATGTTTCTCGGTCTACTTGCAAGCGTATGCTAACACTCTCCGCTGCCCCAAGGTGTTCTTGCTTGTAGATATATCCTTTTGTGCTTAGGAAATTCAATAAAGTACGCAGCATCTTTATTGTGCAACGAGGATTGCCTGCCGTCTGTGCTTCTGCATTCAGTTGCTTGTAGTTAAAAGTATGGACATCTATTGTAAGTCGCTCCAAAATAAAACGTTCTATTCGAAGTGCCTCTTCCAATCCTCGCGAAACGTTGGCCCGATCAACATAAGCTTTCATATCATGTACATCTGCTAATATGCCCTCTTGCCGCATACGGTTGACATTTCGAACCACAGTCTCTTTCGTCATTCCTAAGATATCCGCCAAATAGTCAATTCGGCTCTCAGCATCTGCACCGCGACCTCCAGCAGTAGCCCGGCTACTAATAAGAGATCCGATAATTCGGACTGCCTCTTCTCTTGTGGTGTTATCAAAAAGCGAAGATGCCATTAACCGACTACGAGCTTCATCCATTGAACGAACCTTGATTCCTGTGGCGAAAACCTGAGGGGCATTGCTTCCACGATGAATGAACCCAGCCTCTTCCAATGCTGTAACCGCGCCTTTCACTCTTGTCTCAATATCGTTCCCTTCATCATCATCCCAGCCAGCTTGCCGCGCTATTTCCAATGGAGAACAACTAACATAATCACGTTTTATGGTAAGCTCCTTGATGGCCTTCCATACTTGCTGGATTTCGCTGATGGATAGTTTTGTCTGATTGAGAAGTATAAAGTGCTTGTCCAAGTCGCTGTCACCGAAAAGAACATAGCAGTCAGCCTCCATATGAGGATCTCGTCCCGCACGTCCAGCCTCCTGGATATAGTTTTCCAACGAATCACTGATATCATAATGGACGACTAATCCAACATCTTTCTTATCCACCCCCATGCCAAAAGCAGAAGTTGCCACAATAACCTTCACCTCACCACTCATAAAGGCGTTTTGGTTGGCTACCTTCTCTGCCGACTCCATTTTACCGTTGAAAGGCAGTGCATAAATTCCGTCACGTCTTAGTCGGCCTACAAGATCTTTTGTCCGTTTGGTTCGACTAACATAAACTATAGTAGAACAACGGTGTCCTATAATAAGATTACGTAACTCGGAGTATTTTTCGTCTTCTGTTTCGGCGTGGAGAACAGAATAGCGAAGGTTTTTGCGTTCTGCACTGGCTGCAAAGATTTTCAATTCAAGCCCTAGTTTTTGCCTGAAATACTCACATATGTCACTCACCACCTTCTGCTTGGCGGTAGCCGTAAAACAGGAAACGGCAATAGGCTGCGCCTGATGCTTTTTTTCCTGAAGGGTACGAATAAAATCACCGATATAAAGATAGTCTGTGCGAAAATCTTGTCCCCAAGCCGAGAAACAGTGGGCCTCGTCGATAACGAAACGCACCACATTGCGAATCAGCAACAGTCGCTCAATAGTTTTGCTGCGCAACATCTCGGGAGCTATATATAGCAGGTTAGCGGTACCGTCGGCAACTTGTTCTATTGCGGCAGCACGTTCTATTGGATCAAGCAGGCCATTGATGGTCACAACATCGCTGATACCACGGTCGGCAAGGTTGTCTACCTGGTCTTTCATTAGGCTCTGCAACGGTGAAATCACTACCGTTAATCCGTGAATATTGCGGCCAGCCATAAGTGCCGGTAATTGGAATGTAAGACTTTTGCCCCCACCTGTGGGAAATATGGTCAATAAGGACTCGCCTCGTATGGCTGCCTCTACGGCCTGTTGCTGCATAGGAGCCCCGTCGAACAAACGGAATTCATCATAACCGAAGAACTCTTTCAAGCCACTATGAGCATCGAGTCGTTGCTTGCAGTATTCGCATTGACCTTGCTGCGTATTTTCTCCCGTATGGTCGCATACACAGCACGGAGTGTTTCGTAAGAAACTCATTACATTAGCCACCTTAGGGTAACTATGCATTACCCACGCGGGCGTTATAGACAACATATCATCTGCACCAATCAACGCCAACGAATAGGCCAGTTCTACAGGATAATGCTTCACTACCGCTTCAATATTCGCTTTCTCGCAAATCATTCCCTTGTATTCTTGTCGAATCAAGGTTCCAAGGCTTTTTTGGCTTTGAGATACTATCGCTGGAAAATAAGCAAAAAATCCCTCAAACTCGCTGATTCCCGAAAGTAGACACCTGAAAATTTCTTGTTTTTCTACCGACAACTTCCGCCATGCTTCAACTTCGTCATAAAACAAATCCCTTGCTTTCTTGGCATCGTTGACAGGATTGTTCAACTCGTCCACCTGAAGTTTATCGTCCTTTAACAATCGGTGATACGGTTTCTTCGGGAACAACAGCGGCAATAGTGGCAATGTGTCAATAACCGTGTATTTGCCTGGAAGTTGAAGATACTTTAAATCGTGGTTGATAATATTATGCCCACATAAAGTGTTGCACATTGACACAAAGGATATAAACTCTTGCACGGACTGGGTATGCAACATCGCTCCATCCTCCCGCACAGCCCCATAGTCTTGCACTTTCTGACTATCAATACCCACCTCTGTATCAATGAACACGAACATATTTATATTTTTTTGCTATAATACCCTTAAATTTCTATTTTGTCATACCTTGTGTCTTTTTCCGTAATTCCGTTACTTTATAACGACATATTTATGTCTTTTATAATCACATTCCCCACATCAGTTTGTCGCGGATAGCGGAGAAGAAGTTTTGTTGTTCGATACGGATAAGGCGCACTTGATAAGGAGCTTTCTTTATCTCGACGGCATCGGTGCCAGACAGCCGCGTAACGTAGGAGTCGACACCCAGAACGCAGACGATGTCGGCCTCTTCGTTGTGGAGCCGTAGAGACACATTGTCTGAAAGCACAACGGGACGCAACGTGAGGGTGTGGGCGGCAATGGGAGTTATGACTATCGAACCTGAACCCGGAGCAAGGATGGGACCGCCGCAGGAAAGCGAATAGGCCGTTGAGCCTGTCGGCGTCGCCACTATCAACCCGTCGGCGGCGTAGGTTGCCACCATATATCCATCAACCTCAACTTGTGTGTGCAGCAGTGGACTCTGCTCCTGACGATGCAAATAGACCTCGTTCAAGGCGTAGAGCGTTGATTCGGCAGTTTTGACCTCGAGCATTGTACGATTCTCGATGGTGTAGCGGCCCGAAGTAAGACAATCGGCAAGTTTATCAATATCGTCGCGGCCAGCGGTGGTGAGGAAGCCGAGATGACCGAAATTGATGCCCACAACCGGAACGCCGGTGCCGCCAATCTGGTGAACGGCGTTGAGCAAGGTGCCATCACCGCCTATCGACACTATAAAGTCGATGGGTATTTCGGGTGTCCAGTTTTCAATTACCTCTACACCACGCTGCTGAAGCGCAGCGACAAGCGCGAGTTTGCCGTCGGTATGTTCTTTTGTCTGGTTCTTGATATGAAGTGCCGCTTTCATTATTTTGGGGTTGAAAAGGTTTTAAAGGTTGGAAAGGTTATAAAGGTTAAAAGGGTTGAAAAGGTTAGAAGTGGTTAATATATCATTAGGATTGAGCCTATTGTCTGGTGGTTGCTGCCGTCGCTTTGGCGATACTTGATTAAATATGTGTATGCGCCCATAGGTTGCAGCTGCCCTTTGTATCTGCCGTCCCAGCATTCGCCAGGCGTTGTCGACGAAAAGACAAGAAGTCCCATCCTGTTATAAATCATAAAACTATAGCCATCGGGATTGACATACATCGTTTGGGGACCGATGAGGTTGTTGGTGCTCTCGAGCGGAGTGAACGAGTTGGGTATCCAGATATCGATATTAGGGCTATTGATTATGGTGGCGCTCTGTAGGCTGTCGTTATGTTTGTAGCGCGAGTCGGGTCCTTCGTAGGCAATCACTTTGTATCGGCGGGGACCTTCGGTGTCGTCCGAAACATTCATCATCCTATTGTCGGTAGTGGTGCCTGCCAATTCCCAATAACTGCCTTCAACCGGGCCATAATAGACATTGTATACCGTTGTGCCTTCCCAGCCTTCGTAAGCGTTCCATTCAAGGTTGTAACTGCTGCCGTTTTGTCGCAAATGAGGCAGGATGACGCTTCCCTTCTGACTGCGGATCTCATTCCTACCGCAGCCGTCAGTAACACCGAAAAAGTAGGTATACACCTCGTCGGAAGGCCGCACACCTCTGTCGCTCCATACAAGTTGACCCGAGGCTGAAGGGCGGCATTCTCCCACAATAGTTGCCGACCCACCTTCGACGCTTCTGTATACACGATAAGTGCTATCGGCCCAGTTGGCATCTGTCTCGCCAATAACGGTCACTCGGCTGCAGTCGTCATCGACAGTCACTTTGCGCAAATAAAGATATGCCGGACGCTCGCTGGTGGCAAACGTGACAATTTCGCAATTGGACAATGCTACAAAACTTCCATCGGTGGAAATTGCCTTGATGTACGCTCTTACCGTCATACACTCGTCCGACACCGTGAACTGCATTGATGTAGGATTGCCGCCTGTGGCTTGGCTGGCAAGGACAAACTGACCGTAGTCCTCGCTTTTCCATAGTTCATACCGGGCAACGCCCGACGGCATATTCTGGTAATCATTCCAAGTGGCTGTCAGCAAGCGGCTGCAAGGTTCACTCTCCAGTATAACCACAATATTGCTGCAAGGCAATGTCAATGACGACGCCTGACGGCAGGAGTCGAAAGCGCATATCTTGAACTGGTGGACATTCAAACAGCTGTCCTGCAAATAGGTGTAGCTTGTGTTTGTCCGCCCGAAAACTGTATCTATAGCCAAACTCGGCGTACCTTCACAGATGAGATAACCCATTATGTCGGTATCCTGGCTTGCTGTCCATTGAAGTTTTATGTGCTGACTGTTCTGATCAACGGTGACAACGCCCCATTGTGCTGGCGAAGTGGGCTCATTGTCGCTTACAAGCAACGCGGCAGCGCCTTCGTTACCTCCCCGGCGGACAACATAATAGACCGTGTCGCCACAAATGGTACGGCTGTGTCTGTCTGTCCACGTTGAACCTTCTGTGGTACCTATCAGAACCAGCTGGCTCTCGTCGGGAAAACGGCGATAAATATCCGTAGTGCCAGAACCAATGTCCCATTCCAGAAATACGGTGCGCGTAGCCGTTTGGGTGGCCAGCAGCTGCATACCGTCTGCCCGAACCGCTGAATGGCAGAAGAGCATCAGCAAAAGGCTGAGCGTCTGTATGTATCTGATATGTCCACGCCTACTATTCATCCCGCTGACTTGTAAGAGTTTTTGATTTCATATCAAACACTTTGTCGCAGTTGGCAACCGTCGAGGCCCTGTGTGCAATGACCAGCAAAGTGCGTCCCTCCATCATCTCGTGCATAGACTCTGTGAAACGCTGTTCTGTTGCTGCATCGAGTGCCGCCGTTGCTTCGTCCATAACCACAACGCCTGGATTTCCAACCAACGCACGTGCTATATTGACCCGCTGCCGTTCGCCTCCGCTCAACAGGCTGCCGCCGTCGCCGATGACGGTGTACAATCCGTCGCCGTGGGTTTGAAGAACAGGCTCGAGCTGCGCCATTTTGACAGCGGCGTTGATATCGTCGTCGGTAACCCATCTGCGTCCAAAACGGATATTGGACTCAATGGTGTCGTTGAAAAGCATTGGCTCCTGCGGAATATACGCTATTCTGCCGACACGCGTGGCTGAGGTTGTAGCCACATTGTCGATCATTACCTTGCCCCGCTGCGGTTCAAGCAAACCGACTATCATCCGCCCAAGCGTGGTCTTACCGCTGCCGCTCTCGCCTATTATTGCCGTATGGCTGTGCATAGGCACCTTGAAGTCAAGCTCCTCAAACACCTTCTTGTCGCCATAGCCGAAGGTCACATCAGCCATCTCGATAGATTCTATCTGGTTTTGCCGTCCTGCCTCTTCGGGCAACAAATCTATTCGCGAACCGCTTATCTCGTTTATTCGTTCTTCCACTCCCCTGCCCTTCTTGAACTGAGCTATGGCGTTGCTGAAATCCTTTATAGGAGTCAGTAGAAGCACGTAAATCATTATGTACGAGACAAACATAGCCGGCGACATTGTGGTTGTTTCGCCCAACACGCGGTAGGCCCCTACAATCAATATGGCAACAACAATGGCATTGCCCACGAAGTCGCTCAACGGTGAGGCGGCATAGATGCGACGGTAGAGTGATATCCTGCGTCGAGTAAACAGACGGTTTTGGTTTTGCTGCCGCTCGTTGACGTATTCTATTGCCGTTGCTGCCTTGATTTCCTTGAGCGAATCTAGAGTCTCCTGTGTCGTGGTCATCAGTTCGCCGTTGAGCGCCTGAAGCTTCTTGCTTTCACGCTTCAGCCGGCGGCTTGCCGACAGCAGCAAAGTGCCTATAAGCATAACCGCCACCACAAGCAACGTCAGCCGCCAATCAAGGTAAAGAAGCATTATAACGTATATCAGCATCGTAAGCGCCGCCGACACTATGAGTTGTATGCTGTCGAGCACATTGGCTTCGTATTCAGCCACATCGTTGCTCATCCGCGACAGCCATTGACCTTGCGCCTGCGACGACCACAAGGCGAAATTCTGACTCAGGACGGCACAATGCATCGTGTTCCTAATATCGTATAGGACACCGGTCTTGATGCGGGCAAATACCACTGCCGAGAGGTACGAGAAAACATTCTTCATACCATAGAGGACAAACAGCAGACCTGCATAAAGCAGCAACGCCTTTTGGGTGCCCTGCGCGGCAAGAACTACATATACCTTTCCCAGCAGCGACATCACAGGATTTGCACCATTGTCAATCTTTAAACTGGAGCTTCCGCTTGTGTCTGTGGGGAATATCAACTGCAGGAAGTCGGTCACACTCAATGCTGTAGCCATAGTCAGCACCGCTGCCAAAGCTGCCGCAACGATGAAGGCAGACATCAGTCTTTTTCTGCCTCTCAGTTCTATGGCTGTTATTCCCTTCAAATTCTATCTGTTTTTACCACTCCTCGGCATAGCCAAGATAGTTGTGCGGAGTTATCTTGCGCAGACGCTCCTTGACGTCGTTGTCGACATCGAGCTGGTCAATGAACGCCGACATCGTTTCGGCGGTAACCTTCTCATTGGTTCGCGTCAGCTGCTTCAAAGCCTCGTAAGGATTGGGGTAGTTTACGCTGCGCAAAACAGTCTGTATGGCTTCGGCTGTCACCGCCCAGTTTTCTTCAAGGTCTTCTTGCAGTTTGGCTTCGTTAAGCAACAGTTTGCCCAAGCCCTTCATCAGCGACTGGATGGCCACCAGTGTGTGCGCCAACGGCATACCTAGGTTGCGGATAACCGTCGAGTCGGTAAGGTCGCGTTGCATACGCGAGATGGGCAGTTTCATCGAGAAATGGGTCAGCAAAGCATCAGCAACGCCTAGATTGCCTTCGGCGTTCTCGAAATCGATGGGGTTGACTTTGTGAGGCATTGCCGAGCTTCCCACCTCACCGGCTTTGATGCGCTGACGGAAATAGTTCATCGAAATATAGGTCCAGATATCACGGCAGAGGTCAACCAATATGGTGTTCAAACGGCGCAGCGCATCAAGATATGCAGCCAGATAGTCGTAATTTTCAATCTGAGTAGTCAGCTGCTGACGCTCAAGGCCAAGGTTCTCCTTCAGGAACCGGTCGCCAAAGGCTCTCCAGTCATATTGCGGATATGCCACACGATGGGCGTTGTAGTTGCCTGTGGCGCCACCGAACTTGCCGCTGAACGGGACGCTGTCCATCGTCTTAAGCTGTTCGCGCAAGCGGTATACAAACACCATCAGTTCCTTGCCTAATGCCGTAGGCGATGCCGGCTGGCCGTGGGTGTGAGCCAGCATCGGTATGCTGCGCCACTCCTCAGCAAGGCTTTGCAGCTTGCCGGTCAATTCCTCGTATGCGGGACGGACAACCTCTTTATGGGCTTCCATCATCATCATCGGAAACGCTGTATTGTTGATATCCTGCGAGGTAAGTCCGAAATGCACCAACTCGCGGGGCAAAGTGCTTCCGGCAGCATCAAGACGCTCTTTGATAAAATACTCGACAGCCTTAACATCGTGGTTGGTTGTCTTTTCTATATCTTTTACCCGTTGGGCCGACTCCTCGTCCCAGTTGCGGTAAATGCCGCGCAACTGCTCTGCTGTGCTGTCGCTACACTCAACACCCAACTGTTTCATAAGTGCAATGTAATACTCAATCTCGACGCGAACCCTGTAGCGGATAAGTGCCGACTCTGAAAAATATGCCGCCAAAGGCTCGGTCTTTGAACGGTAGCGCCCGTCAACAGGCGATATAGCATCTAAACTGTTCATATCTGTTTTATTATTTCTTTCAAATTACCAAATTCTTGTTTTCAAACTCTGTCTTCTCGAGAAGCTGGATTATCTTGCGATTGGTTGATGCGTGACGAAGGGCTTCGGCATACATCACATTGTGCATATCGGTGCCCAGAAACTCTACCCATCCGTTCTCAATATAGTCGTATGCTTTCCTCTGCGAAGCTTCGCCGTAGAATCCGTCAAGCGACAGAATATTGGCCTGAAGATAGATGCCCTGCTCCTTGAACTGCTCAAGCTCCTCACTGTGACTGTCATAATATGGATAACGCTCAGGATGTGCAATAATAATGTCGTAGCCTTCCATCTGAAGCTTGAACACTATGTCCTCAAGCCCCATACGTTTCTGATGCAGCGAAAACTCTATCAACAGCAATCCCTTCTCCGAGCCGCGCTTAGGATCAGTGAATTTATAGGTAAGCAACTGTCCAGATTCGAAATAATCCATAAAACCGTCACCTACTTGGAACTCGCCGGTCACGCTAGTCATCTTGGGTATTTGCCTGTCACCCTTGTTGGCCTCAACCTCGGCACAGAAGTTTTTGTAACGCTCCTTAATGTCGTCGGCTTTGTTCGGAAAGCGCGGATAGTTAAAATGCGGCGTAAGCCTTATCTGCTCGAAGCCGACAGCCTTCATAGCCTCCATCACTTCGAGCGACTCCTCAAGCGATTTGCTGCCATCGTCCACCAGCGGAAGCAGGTGGCAATGCATATCCGTCACCAGGGGCGCAAAGGTAGGCAGAGTCTTTTTCTTTTTAAATAATCCAAACATATCGTATGTTTTAATTGTCTATTCGTTTAATTCTTGCACCCAACGCATTCAAGCGCTCGTCGATCCGCTCATATCCGCGGTCGATCTGCTCGATGTTGTCGATATAGCTCACGCCTTGCGCTGCCATAGCTGCTATCAGCAGAGCAACACCGGCACGGATGTCGGGCGATGTCATATGCATACCCCGCAGCGGATGTTCCCTTGCAAGGCCTATGACTGTGGCGCGGTGAGGGTCGCACAGGATTATCTGAGCACCCATATCTATCAGCTTGTCGACAAAGAAGAGGCGACTCTCAAACATCTTCTGATGTATCAGAACGCTGCCGCGGGCTTGTATAGCCGTTACAAGTGCAATACTTATCAAGTCGGGCGTGAATCCTGGCCACGGAGCGTCGGCTATGGTCAGTATCGAGCCGTCCATAAAGCGGTCTATCTCGTAAACATCTTTGGCGGGGATATACAGATTGTCGCCACGCTGCCATATCTCGATGCCGAGACGACGGAATATCTGCGGTATCAACCCCAGATGTTCAAGTGTGACATTGCCAATCGTGATATCGCTCTGGGTCATTGCCGCCATACCTATGAAACTGCCCACCTCAATCATATCGGGCAGCAGTCGGTGATCGGTACCGCCAAGGCTGTCGACACCTTCGATGGTAAGCCTGTTGCTGCGCACACCGCTGATGCGGGCACCCATCCTGTTGAGCATCTCACACAGCTGGTAAACGTATGGCTCGCAAGCAGCATTCATTATCGTGGTGACGCCTTTGGCCATAACCGCAGCCATAATGATATTGGCCGTACCGGTCACACTGGCCTCGTCGAGCAACATAAAGCGCCCGCTCAACCCTTCGGTGGCAGTCAGCTTATATCCGCCATATTGCACACTATGGCTATTCTCTGTCGCCGGCACACGAAGCATAAAATCCTCTATTTTTGCGCCAAGCATCTCCATTCCTGTCAAATGGGTATCAATTCGCCTACGGCCTATCTTGTCGCCACCGGGTTGAGGCACTATAGCCTGCCCGAAACGCGCCAGCAGCGGACCTGCCATCATTATGCTGCCGCGCAGACGCGACGCCAACGAGCAATACTCAGGACTGCCTAGCACTTCCAGCTTTATGTCGTCGGCCTGAAAAGCATAGCTCTTGCCCACTCCGTCCCAGGCAAGGGTCTCCACCTTAACGCCAAGCAGCTTTAGCAACTTTATAAGATGGTTCACATCCCTGATGTCGGGCACATTCTCAATTACCACACGCTCTTCGGTCAACAACACAGCGCATATAACCTGCAGGGCTTCATTCTTGGCACCCTGTGGGAGGATGGTTCCCCGCATCTTATATCCGCCTTCTATTTCAAAACTACTCATAGTAGGTATTGTTTCAAGATGTTATTTTCTCTTTTTCTTCTTTTTGGTCGGAGAGGTCTCGACGGGCAGCGTGTTGTGAGGCACCGTAATGGGTTTGTCTTTCAAATACTCCAGCACTCTCTCGTCGCCCGATATCCGCGCCATCTGCTCCACCACGATATTGTCGTCCGACAATTCTCCGTTCCACACCAGATAGGAACGCTTGGCTTGCTGCGCCACCAATGTTATCAGCGTATTGTACTCCTCGCCGTCGGGAATATCTTTCAGGTGACGCAGCATCGACTCCAGATACTCACCATAATGGCGACTTTCGATAACTCTGTTTTTGTATGGCAGCCTCTCCCGCTTCACTTCTCCTGTTGTGTTGTTACGTTCCTTAAGTTGTTCCAACTCTTCCTGTCCGAAAGGCCAGGCGGATTCCAATCTGAAATCAGACATTATCATAAGATGGTCCCACAGTTTGTGGTACACCACATCGTCGCGCAACGACAAACCTCCCACCTGCGCCATCGCCGTCACTATGGCTCGCGCAGCCTCGTTCCTCTCCTCTCCTTCGGGAGTCTCGCACACATTGTCGATAATCTTTTTTATCGTCCGGCCATACTCCCTGAACATCATATCTCCACGTTTCGTGTTATATTCCATCAGTTTTTTATTATTGTTCCTAATTGTAACGTCGGTTTTTTGCTTTTATTGCAACAAAACGTCTATTTTGAAAAAAGTGTCATAAACTCATCTGGAAACGGTGTTTCCAATCGCACATCCTTTTCGGTCACGGGATGCTTGAAATAGAGTCGGAATGCGTGCAGCGCCAACCTATCAATAGGCGAATTGTCGTCACGATAGCCATAAATAGGGTCTTTCAGCAACGGATGACCTATTTCGCGCATATGGACGCGGATTTGGTTGCGACGACCTGTTTCAAGCTGCATCTGCACCAAAGCAAACCGTCCCTGCTTGCGCAATGTCTTGTAATGAGTTATTGCCAATTTGCCGCCATTGTCGGTGGGCGACGAAACCACTCCGTATTCATTCTCCGTCAACCACGATTTCACCATACCGCTGGCGGGAACAGGAGCACCCCAGGTGACAGCAACGTATGCACGGTCGTAAACCCTCTCCTTCCAATCCTTCTCAAAGGCTCGCGCCACATCCTTGGTCTTGGCCACAAGCAAAAGGCCCGATGTATCTCTGTCCAAGCGGTGCACCACGTGAGCGCGCTGGCGAGAACGGCGTTGCATCAGATAATTGTTCAGCTCGCTTATCACCGTTCTGTCGTCGGGATGCGTACTGCTGCTCAGCAAACCCACCGGTTTGTTCACCACAAAAAGATACTTATCCTCGTACACTATCGGCATATTTCCACGCATAGGCTTGTTCCTGTTTTCATCGCCCTCGATGGTGACCTTCATTCCTGCCGCCAAAGGAAAATCATACTGCGTTATATGCCGCGAGGCAATAATCACTCTATGCGCAAGAATTTCCTTATGTTTCGTGCGACTGCTGTCAGGAAAAACCTCCTCTATAAGTTCAAGTAGTTTTATCGGTTCTTTTACCTCAATTTCCAAAGTTTTCATATTCTGTTTATCATCTAAATGTTACACGTGAAACATACCAGTAAATTACTATATATCAATATTATATATTTATTTTTCGAGTGAATGATTTTTTGAACGTTATCAACAGTGCTCGATGGGTTGTCAACAGGTGCTGTAGCCGTCATTCGTAAAGATTCAACACTTCGTACTTTATTTCCAACTTTTCAATGAATTTCAACATATCTTTGCTACTTATCACCAACGAAGCGCGGTTGTCGTTGGGATGAAAACTTACCTTTTCAACATTCAACAAACCTGAATCAACAAAGAGCGTCACATCGTGATTCACATCATTCACCAAATTGAACAAACTCACCGAACCTGGTTTCACACCGAGATAACGCATCATACGCTCGGGCGAGGCAAACGACAACTTCCCTTGGTGCAGCATCTTCTCAACGCTGTGGATATCCATCTCGAAGGTACTCTTCATTATCACCAGATAGTGGCGGTTGCCCTTGTGGTTGCGGAAGAAGAGGTTCTTGCACAACGTGGTGCCCTCGCCGCGATAGAATTGTGCAGCAATCTCTATGGTCGGAGCCTCAGGATGTTCGTAGTATTCATAATTGATACCCAGCGCATCCAAATACTCGTATACCTCTTTCTGACCAATCATTCCCGAACAACTATTTTATAATTCCCAACTCACGGCTCATATCAAGCATACGCACTATCGGACGGGCAGCCTTCTCAATCATCTCCTCGCTTAAAACAATCTCCGGCTGCTCGTCGCGCAGACACTTGTAGAGTTTCTCCAGAGTGTTCATCTTCATATAGGCACAGTCGGTGCAGGCACAGTTCTCGCCGCTCGGCACAGCGATAAACTCCTTGTCGGGATTATTGCGACGCATCTCGTAAAGGATGCCCGACTCGGTGGCGACAATGAAACGCTTGTTGTCCGACTTGGCAATATAGTTGAGCATTGCCTTGGTTGAACCAACAAACTCCGACACAGCAAGCACGGCGCTGTTGCACTCGGGATGGGCAACAACAGGGGCATCGGGATTCTGCTGTTTCAACTTAAGAATGTTTTCGGCTTGCAGAGCGTCGTGAACGGTGCAGACGCCATTCCAAAGCACCATATTCCTACCGGTTTGGCTATTTATGTAGCCGCCAAGGTTTTTGTCGGGAGCGAAGATAATCTTCTGGTCGGCTGGAAGGGCGTTGATCAACTTCTCGGCATTGCCCGAGGTGCAAATCAGATCCGACTCAGCTTTCACTTCGGCCGAGCAGTTGACGTAGGATACAACAATATGACCGGGATGCTCAGCCTTGAATCGGCGCAAATCCTCACCTGTGCAGGACTCTGCAAGCGAGCAGCTAGCGTTTACATCGGGCAACAGCACCTTGCGCGAAGGGTTAAGGATCTTGGCGGTCTCAGCCATAAAGTGCACACCGCAGAAGACGATGATGGGAGCATCGGTGCGTTGAGCTTCCTGAGCCAGCGCAAGGCTGTCACCAATGTAGTCCGACAACTCCTGAATCTCGTCAATCTGATAGTAGTGACCCAGAATCACGGCATTTTTCTCTTTTTTAAGCCGAATTATTTCTTTTTTAAGTTCCTCGTTCGTCATATTTATTCAATTTTAAACAATACAATCTCATAATGAGCCAAATATCTCATCAGCCCACTATTTATGCAACTGCAAAGATACGCTTTTTAACTCAAACCGCAAAAAATAATATTCATTTCCACTATTTTTTACAATTATTTCCATAACCTTCTTTTCACCTCTCATTCAAACAATCATTACCAAACCTTTATCTACCCTTCATCCCGCCTCTATTCCATATTCAAATATCCAAACCACCTCCGCTCAATCTTAAATATTTTTTAAAGTCTTATTAAAAACTAATCAAAGTTTACTATAGTAAGCTTTAGTAAAACTTTGGGTAAACTTTGGTAAGAGTTTGGTAAGTATTTAATGTTTAAGAACCATAGAGTTATGGTTTTTAGAAAAAGAGTATGTATTTTTAAAAAAATAACAGCATTTAAGAACAAAAAATAATGAATTTAAAAATATGGTGGAACTGGATCAAATGCGGAAGCTAAAAAATAAATTAAAGAATTTAAATAATTTTTTTTCTTTTTATTTTTTATGGTGTTAATTTGTTAATATCGCGATTTTACTGATGTTTTGAGGTATATTTATGCACAGTTGTTTTAGTAGTTATTACTTTGTAAAGTTGAATTTATCATTGAATTATGATTTAATGAACAGTGTGTTAATTTAGACTTCAACTGATGTTTGTTTATATTTTTTTTGGTTGATTATGGTGATTATTTCTTTTGAAAAAAGGCTGTTTTCTGAACATATTTCAACAATTCAAGGTGTGAATTTTTTATCAACAATTTTATCATATATTTTTCATCGAACATTAAACAATGATTTGTTTATAACCTTTTAAACTATTAATGGCCAAAATATTACGTTTGATTGGTGATAAGTATTGATATCTTTTGATTTTTTGCCGGTGGTATACCGCTTTTTTATTGTAATTTTGCATTCGCAAAATTAGCTTAATTTGATTTTTATGAAAGAAATAATACCTATTGCCTCCGACCACGCCGGCTATGAACTGAAAGAGAAAGTCAAAGAATTTTTGGCTTCAAAAAATATTGATGCTAAGGATTTTGGCACCTATTCTTCCGATAGCGTTGATTATCCAGACTTTGCCCATCAGGTGGGTTCTGTTGTCAACAAAGGTGAATTCAAGCGGGGTATCGTCATTTGTGGCTCGGGCAACGGAGTGCAGATGACTGTAAACAAATACCCCAATGTGCGCTGCGCGCTGTGCTGGAACGAAGAGATTGCCCAGCTGGGACGCCAGCACAACGATGCCAACATCATTTCGCTGCCGGCACGTTTTGTTCCGACCGAGTTGGCATTGAAGATGGTTGATATATTCCTTAACACTCCTTTCGAAGGTGGCCGCCACCAGCGCAGAGTTGAAAAAATCAACAAGTTATTAAGCTGATGAACAACGACTATTATAACAGTTTTCTCGATTCGTCGGAGAAAGTCATTGAATCCTCCGCAGGTCCCGCCCGCTTTAAATTGGGTGAGGGCGGCGAGGTGAAGTTCAATGATGCTGAGTCTGTTATATCGCGCTTTCGTGCATCGTTGCGTAACACAATTGAGAATCTTGACGACGAACTGACCCGCTTTGAAAACAACTTTGCCAACAAGCACAACGCCATCTTTTGGGCATCGGATTACAATGATGTGTTCGAAGGTCTGAAGCGTCTGATCAAGTCGCAGAAAGCTAAGTCGGTGCGATTGCCTAATGTCAACTCTTCGACCATATTCAGGGAGTTGGGTATCAAGTATTTTCTGCGCGATGAGAAGATTGAGTTGGCCGAAGACGGCGATATGCAGTTTTTCAACGCCGACAGGCTTCTGTCGGACACAGGTTCGATACTTTTGCTCAATCAGACGAACAACAGTTTGGCGCGTCTTACAAATCACAAAACCAATGTGTTCTTCACGACTATTGACCGTGTGCTTGGTAACAGTGACTGGGTTGAGGTGTTTCAGCAACTGGTGTCGTATAAGTCTGGATGCGGCAAGCAGGATATGATTATTTTCAAAGGTTCGGCAAACTGCAACAATTATCTGTTTATTATTGACAATCAGCGTTCACAGTTGTTGCACAACAAAGAGATCCGTCAGTCGCTATGCTGCTTGCAATGCGGTCGCTGCAATGATGTCTGTCCTGTGTTCCAAACCATTGGAGAAGAACCATATAACAATGTTTTCAGCGGACCGATAGCCAACGTTATGCTGCCCTATCTGGAGACGATGGAGAGTTACCGTCACGTGCTGTATGCCTGCACGATGTGCGGGCGCTGCGAGGAAGTGTGCCCCATCGGTTTGCCGATACGCGATATGATTGTTGCTGCTCGTCATTCGCTTATCGAGGAGGACGGATTGGAAAAGTCGGAGCGGCGTATGCTGGCGGTGATGCGTAAAATGCTTACGAGCCGTTCGAAAATGAACGCTTCATCGTTCATAAAACGCTATTTGATAGGCAAATTCATATCGTCGGAGTATCACAGGAGCCACCGCTTGACTCCTTTCAGTAAGGAGACTTTCAACAAGTCATACAAAAAGTTTATTGAGAATGAACAATGATTTTGTCTTAGAAAACTCTGATTTCCAAAGAGTGATGTCGGAAATTGAAAAGGAGGTTAACGCACTTTCCGACATTGAACAGCACAGGGCGCTGGGCTCAGTTTTCACTTGTATAGACAACACCACGCTGAACGGCTCGGATTCGAAGGTGTCGGTGATTGCGTTCTGCCGCAACACGCTGGCAATGAATGTTGACCATCAAACTGTTGCTTCGGTGTGCATATATCCCAGTTTTGTTGCTGAAGTCAAAAAGCAGCTTGCTGACAGCGGCATCAAGGTTGCTGCCGTTGCCGGTGGCTTTCCTGCAGGCCAGATACCGCAACGGCTCAAGATTGATGAGGTTTGCTACGTTGTTGAAGAAGGTGCTGATGAGGTTGATTTTGTGATAAATAGAGGCAATTTTCTGATGGGTGACAATCAAGCCGTGTTCGATGAGGTTGCTGCAGCCAAAGAGGTGTGCGGGAAGGATGTATTGCTTAAAGTCATAATAGAAACGGGCGAATTGCAAACACCGGCCAACATCTATGCAGCATCGATGCTGGCGCTCGAAGCCGGTGCCGATTTTGTAAAGACTTCGACGGGAAAGATAAACGTTGGCGCCACACCCGAAGCAGCCTACACAATGCTGTCGGCGGTACGCGATTTTAATAAAAAAACGAAAAAGAAGGTTGGATTTAAGGCCGCCGGAGGTATTTCAAGCCCCTCGGAAGCGTTGCTTTATTATATAATGTACAAAAAAATATTGGGAAAAGAAGAAATTAATAACCAATATTTTAGAATTGGAGCAAGCCGTTTGACAGCCCAATTGTTTAAAATTTTAACAAATGAAAATCGGTAAAATTCGATTTTTTTTTGTTATTTTGCACTTTTAAACCCTATATATAATTTTGTCTTTTAATGAAACCACTGCAACAA
>DBXH01000003.1 GCA_002309335.1 Bacteroidales bacterium UBA1217
AACTCCTCGACGGCTTTCTTCCAAAGTTCGTTTTCGAGGCGCGTCTCCTCGGTGCGCTTGCGCACCGTGTCGAGGTACTCGTAATGCGCCGCGTTGGCCGCCCGCGCGATGGAAATGATGTCAATCTGAATCGGGATGTTCATAATTGTACAATTTTACTTGTTGCAAACAGGCGGACATGGAAAATGTCCGCCTGTTTCTTTATATTGTTGAAGAAAGTTTAGAAGTTGAACTTGCCGTTCTGGTGTTTCCACTCGCTTTCGGGGGCGATGGTCTCCATCACGTCCCAATGCTCGGCAATTTTGCCGTTTTCGAGTAATTCCTGAAGGGTGTTCTCCTTGTCAAATAACCCAACGCCTTGATTCTTATGGTATTTCATATATGCTGCATTATTCTGTTAATACTGCAAAAATACGAAAATATATTGATATAACAAAATGAAATTTAATCATTTAATTTATATTACTCCCCTAAAATATGATTAGAATGAGAGTAAAATATGATAAGAATATGGTATATGGAAATCAGGTAGTTGCAAAAGGGTATTTTTTGACCTTTTTCGGGCTCTTTTTTTCCTTTTTGGAGTATGACATTTTGTCAGTTCGGGTCGGGTTGTAATGTGAAGTTTTAATTCCATTTTGTCCAAAATGGAGGTTGGTTTTTGAATTTTTTTTTACCGATTTGAGAAATATTTGTATTTTTGCAATTTCAAATTAATTTATAAAAAGATGGAAAAATCGACACAAGTCAAGATATACGAATGGGCATCCTACCTCCTGATAATTGCTGCCACCGTCTATTTCTTTGTCTCGGGCAAAGAGGTGACAATCACTATGATGGGTGTTGTTCTGGCACTCTTCTGCCGCACTATGATGAGCCGCACGCGGTGCCGTATGTTCGAGGAGGAGAACGAGGAGCTGAAGGTGGATTTGCGTCGCTTGACCAACCTGCTTGAGCTCGAGAAAAAGAAAAAAAAAGACAATTCTAATAATCAATAATTAAATTTTTTTGTTTTTATGGCAACAACAACTGATATTAAAAATGGGTTGTGCATCAATTTTAACAACGACATTTACACTATCGTAGAATTTCTTCACGTGAAACCTGGCAAGGGCGCCGCTTTTGTCCGTACCAAGATGCGTAACGTGAAAACCGGCCGTATGCTGGAGAACACCTTCCCCTCGGGCGCCAAGATCGACATCGTCCGCGTCGAGCGCCGTCCCTACACTTATCTCTACAAAGAGGGTGATATGCACGTGTTTATGCATACCGAGACTTACGAGCAGATTTATATTCCCGAGACTATCATCAACGCTCCTCAGTTCCTGAGAGACGGCCAGTATGTTGAAATCACGGTCGACGCCGACACTGAGACCCCGCTGATGTGCGAGCTTCCGCCGTTCATCGAGACGGTTGTCACCTATACCGAGCCCGGCTTTGCCGGTAACACGGCTACCAACGCTATGAAGGATGCCACGGTCGAGCCCGGCGTCCAGATCCGTGTGCCTCTCTTCATCAAAGAAGGCGAGCGCATCAAGGTCGACACCCGCACCTGCGAGTATTCCGAACGTATCAAGTAAGGCGACACCACATTGAAACGATATAGAGGGATAGTTCCGCAAGGGGCTATGCCTCTATACATTTATACCAAGAACAAACAGTTATGAGCAACCTTAAACGACTCTACTGGAACTACTCCAGATTCTCATTGAAGATAATCGGACTGGCGCTTGTCATCACGGCGCTTACGCTGCTTGCTGTGAAATGCACGGGCAAAGGAGTGAAGCAACAGCCGCCGGAGGCCCCCATTGTCGACTATAGCCAAGTGGCGACCCCCGACTTCAACGCCGACTCGGCCTATGGCTTTGTCAAGAATCAGGTGGATATGGGCTTCCGTCATCCTGGCACCAAGGGTCACGCAGCGTGCGCCGATTATATCGCCAAGACTATGCGCCGTTGGTGCGACACAGTCATTGTGCAGCCGTTCACTACAACGCTGTGGAACGGACAAACCGTTGAGGGTAAAAATATTATTGCCTCTATCGCTCCGGAGCGTGAACGTCGCATTCTCCTTGCCGCGCATTGGGATTCGCGCCAATGGGCCGACCACGACCTAGACACCACCAAATGGCGCTCGCCGTTGCTGGGTGCCAACGACGGTGCCAGCGGCTCGGGTCTGCTGATGGAGATGGCGCGAGCTATGTCGTCGATGCCTCCATCGGTGGGTGTTGATTTTGTCTTCTTCGATGTTGAGGATCAGGGTATTCCGGAATGGGCCAACCGCTATGAGGACAACACCTGGTGCAAGGGCTCGCAGCATTGGGCCAAGAACCCTCACAGGATGTTCTATCAGGCTGATTACGGCATACTTTACGATATGGTGGGTACATCAGAGCCTCGCTACACAAAGGAGGAGATTTCGATGAATTTCGCACAAGGGCTGATGAACAAGATGTGGAGCTGCGCTTCCTATCTCGGCTACGGCAACATCTTTGTCGACGAACTGAGTGGCGCCATCCTCGATGACCATCTTTATGTCAACCAGATACTCCGTGTGCCTATGATCGACATTGTGCAGAACAGTCCCAGTTGCAGTTTCTACACCCACTGGCATACGGTCAAGGACGACCTCGATGCTGTCGACCGCAATACGTTAAAGACCGTTGCAACGGTGAGTCTCAAGGTGATATATTCCGATTTTCCGCCTAAAACAGAATAGAATATTGATGAAAATCGTTCGCCATATACTGCTTGCGCTTTTTGTCTTTGCTGCGTTTTCGTGCGGCAAGGAGGAGCGTTGCGGTGTGCCAATAGGTATTACCAATTTCACTATCGAGCCGAACTCGGCTTACTATTCGGGTCTGAACAATGTGGGAGGATATATGTATCTTACCGGCGGCCATCGCGGAGTGATTGTGGTGCGAACCGCCTACGACCATTTTGTGGCTTTCGAGCGCACCTGCCCTGCCGACAGCACCACTGCGGTTGTTGCGGCTGAAGACTGGGGCGGAACGCTGCTGGAATGCCCAGAATGCCATACTCTTTTCAACGCCTATGCCGACGGCTACCCCATCGATGGCGGCGCCACCGCCTGCCCCCTCCACCAGTACAGCACCAGCTACACCAACGGCGAACTGTGGGTGTATTGATTTGTGTTTTAGCTAGCCAGGAGTTTTGAGCGGTTCAGCTTGTCGTTTGCCATTTTGCGGGTAATCTTGATGCTTTCGCCGCGATGGTTGGGCAGGTCGAACATCAGGTCGTTCATAATGTTTTCTACTATCGAGCGCAATCCGCGGGCGCCCAGTTTGTACTCGACGGCGGTGTCAACGATGGTGTCGATGGCACCTTTGTCAAACTCCAGTTTCACATTGTCCATCTTAAACAGCTCCTGATACTGCTTCACGAGAGCGTTTTTCGGCTCGGTGAGAATGCGGCGCAAAGCGTTGCGGTCGAGCGGGTTGAGATAGGTAAGTACAGGGAAGCGGCCCACCAGTTCGGGGATAAGGCCAAACTTCTTCAAATCCATCGGCTGGATATATTGCAGCAGGTTGTGGCGGTCGATCTCCTCGCGTGTCTTGGTGCCGCTGAAACCTATAACATTCGATTTCATTCGCGAAGCAATATCGCGTTCTATGCCGTCGAAGGCTCCGCCCGATATGAAGAGGATATTGCGTGTGTTTACCTGAATCATCTGCTGCTCAGGGTGTTTGCGTCCTCCCTGCGGCGGCACATTGACTACGGCACCTTCAAGCAGTTTGAGCATAGCCTGCTGCACGCCCTCGCCCGATACGTCGCGTGTGATTGAGGGATTGTCGCTTTTGCGGGCAATCTTGTCAATCTCGTCGATGAAGACGATGCCTCTCTCGGCTGCTTCAACATCATAGTCGGCTGCCTGCAGAAGTCGCACAAGCACATTCTCAACGTCGTCGCCCACATAGCCAGCCTCGGTCAGCGTGGTGGCGTCGGCGATGCAGAAAGGAACGTCGAGCATTCGTGCGATGGTGCGTGCCATAAGAGTCTTGCCGGTACCGGTCTCGCCGACGAGGATGATGTTCGACTTTTCAATTTCGACATCGTTTCCTTTGCCAGTCTCTTCGCAGTAGCGCAGGCGTTTGTAGTGGTTGTATACGGCTACGGCGAGCACCTTCTTGGCATCCTCCTGTCCTATAACGTACTGATCCATCAATGCTTTGATTTCGGCCGGCGTGGGTATGTTATTATTAGTCTTGTGGGTGTGTTTCGTGGTCGATTGCTGCTGATTTATAATCAGGTTAGCCTGGGTTACGCATTCGGGACAGATGTATCCGTCAATTCCGGTAAGCAGCATAGAGCATTGTGACGCCGGGCGTCCGCAGAATGAGCAGTGTTCTTCGTTGTTCTTTTTGTTAGCCATTATGATGTGTTTATTTGTTCTAAATAAGATTCGTTCGTTCCTGGTCTTGACGCAGGAATATGAAAAGCAGGATGGTGAATGCCATCAGCGAGGAGCCTCCGTAGCTGAAGAACGGCAACGGGATGCCGATGACCGGCAACAGCCCGAGCACCATTCCTATATTGATGAGAATGTGAATGAATAGGATTCCCGCCACAGAGTAGCCATAGAATCGCGAAAACTTTGAGTACTGCCTTTCGGCGAGCCGTACAAGCCTGAGGAGCAAAGCGATATAAGCCAGAATCAGCAGAGTGGAACCCACAAAGCCCCATTCCTCGCCAACGGTGCAGAAGATGAAGTCAGTCTCCTGCTCGGGAACGAAGTCGGCTTTGGTTATGGTGCCGTTAAGGAATCCTTTTCCTATCAGACCGCCCGAGCCGATGGCCAGTTTCGACTGATAGACGTTGTAGCCGGTGCCCGTCTTGCTTGTTTCTTTGTCAGCCTTGCCCAGGAGCACATCGATACGTTCGCGTTGGTGAGGCTGCAATACCTTCTCGAAGGCCAAATCGACCGAGAAGACGTATGCCGTGCAGATCAGAAACAGCGCCGTGACCCAGATATAATGTTTCATTGTACGTTTGTTGAGCCACACAAAGAGGTAGAACAGCGCAATCAAGGCAAGTCCGCCAATGATGGCTATGACCCATATTTTCTCCATCAATAGAGCTAGTACAAAGAGCACCACGGCCACTAGTCCTATCACTAGAATTTTGGCCGACATACCCTCGCGGTAGAGCGGCAGCAAGAAGCTGGCGAAGACGAGTGCCGAGCCGGTGTCGTGTTGCAAGATGATGATTCCGGCAGGAAAGAGGATTATGGCCCAGGCAATGATTTTGGTGCGGATCTGCTTATAATCGAGGTCGAGGGTGCTCATATATTTTGCCAGCGCCAGCGCGGTGGCGAACTTGGCAAACTCCGAGGCCTGGAACTTGAACGAGCCGATTTTTATCCACGAAGTACCTCCGTTGGTGGTATCGCCGATAAACAACGTCAGTATCAGCAAACCGATGACTGCAAAGTAGATAAGATAGGCCGTCGAGGAAAAGATGTGCGGGTCTATCAGCGTGATGATAAGGGCTATAACCAGTGAGGCACCAATCCACATCATCTCCTTCCCGTGCAGGGTCGAGAAATCGAATACTGCAGCGTGAGCCTCGTCATAGCAGGCAGCGTATATGTTGAGCCATCCGAAAATAAGGATGACCGCATAAAGCAAAACCGTTACCCAATCTATTTTTGTCTGCATTATTTTTTCTTTTTAATTTTTTGGCAGGGCGCCGCCTCACGGTACATACGTTCAAAATCTTTGCGTGTCACCTCGCCGCGAATATATTTCTCAATCACTAGGCTGGCTATGGGTGCCGCCCAAGTGCCACCTCCACCTCGTGCGTTCTCAACATAAACGGCTACGGCAATTTTGGGGTTGTTTTTAGGAGCAAAGGAGATAAACACCGAGTGGTCGTCGCCGCTGTTTTGCGCTGTTCCCGTCTTGCCGCATACGTCGATGTCGGGGATATTGGCTTTGTGTGCCGTTCCTCCGGCGCCGTGCACAACGTCATACATTCCGTTGACGGCAATCTCGAAATAGGCTGGTTTTATGCCTGTTTCGTGTTTCTCGTAGTACTCTTCGTTTTTGGTCGAGTCGGGACCGAAATATCGCACCAGGTGCGGTGTGATATAATAGCCCCTGTTGGCGACGATGCAGGCAAGGTTGGCCATCTGGAGTGGCACCACGGTGACTTCTCCCTGGCCGATGCTGTTCGAGTAGATTGTCGAGAAGGCCCATTTGTCGCGTCCGTACCATCTCTTGTTGTTGTAGAAAGCTGTGTCGGGAATGTTGCCGCTCGACATTCCGCCGCGAGGCAGGTCGATGGGCAGTTTCTGGCCGAAGCCGAAGCGGAGCATATAGTCGTGCCAAACGGTCAGTCCGTATTGAGCGTCTTTGTAGATGTTTTTGTATTTGCCTTGCTGTATGATGCGGCGGTAGACTTGGTAGAAATAGGGGTTGCAACTCATCTTTATGGCCTCTTGCACCGAGCGTGCCGACGGGTGGTTGTGGCATCCCACAAGGCTTTTGTCGCACACAAAGCCCGTCTGGGGAGTGATGACACCCAGGTCGAGGGCAATCATTGCCTGTGCTACCTTGAAAATCGAGCCGGGAGGATACTGCCCTATCAGCGCTCTGTTGAGCATTGGCTTGTTCTCGTCCGAGTCGAGTTTGAGATAGTTCTTGCCGCGCACACGTCCCACCAGCAGGTTAGGGTCGTAGCCGGGGGCCGACACCATAGCCAGCACCTCGCCTGTTGCCGGCTCGATAGCGACGATACATCCGCGCTTGTTGGCCATAATGCCTTCGGCATATTCCTGCAGTTCGGCGTCGAGGGTGGTGTAGAGGTTGCCGCCTTCTATGGCCATCGTGTCGAGTGCGCCGTTCATATAGTGCCCTATCTCGCGGTTGTGCACATCAACGTGCATAATGTGCTTGCCTTTGATGCCGCGCAGCACCTCCTCGTACGATTTTTCCAAACCGCTCTTTCCGATATAGTCGCCCTGTTTGTAGTATTTGTCGTTGTCCAAGTCGCTCTGGTTCACCTCGCCCACATATCCCAGCACGTGAGCCGCAATGGGCTTGTCATAAACGCGCAGGGTGCGCTGTTGCACATAAAAGCCGTGGAATTTGTATAGATGGTTCTGCCAAGCCCCATACTCTTCCTTCGACACCTGCTTCATAAATATCGATGCGGCGTAGGTCGAATACTTCTTGGCCTTCTTCATTCGTGTCAGGAACTCGTCGCGAGTGATGCCCACAACGTTGCAGAATAGGTTGGTGTCCAGGTTTTTGACCATCTTAGGGATGACCATCAGGTCGTATACGGCTTCATTGTATACCAGCAGTTCCCCGTTGCGGTCGTATATAAGTCCGCGTCCCGGATACTGCGTTATGGGTCGCAGCGCCTGGTTGTCGGCGAGGCGACGGTACTCTCCGTCAAACACCTGCATAAACGCCAGCCTTACGATGAAAATTAATCCCACCGTGAGGAAGATTATACGGATAACCGTGCTGCGTTCTTGATATTGGTTTCTCATTGGTATTCGACAGACTTTATGCAAAACAAACTACAACCCATTGTATATATCAAGCATTATAAGTTAATACTCAATATTTTGAACGGGCATAGCCTTGATTAAAGTTGTTGCAAATTTACACAAAAAATGCGAATACAGCCTCTTTTTATGTTTTGTTTACTATAATTATAGTGGAATTTACACAAGGCTCGCTTCTATCCCAACGCTATCTCAATTCTGGGTTTACGCATATTTCCCTGTTGTGGCGGATCACAGATCCGCTACAACAGGAGCACAGATCCGCCACAACGGGAAATAGGCAAAAAGTCAGTTGCGACAGGTCTTTAACCGTTAAACTATAACCTTTAACCTTTATATGGATTAGTTTTTCGGATTTGGAAATCCTGATAATATTATGTGGCGGAGCACAGATCCACCACTACGGGATGATGGTTATCAACAAGGTGAGATGGTACCTGTATTTTATTATGAACCTATTCTAGTAGAAAAATTAGAATGGGCATTCGTCATATTCTCTTTTCTTGCGGAGTATCTCAAGTTTTTTCAGTGCACTTCTGCTACCCTGTTTAGCTGCTTCATTATACCAATAGATTGCCTTTCTAATATCTTTTTCTACACCTTGCCCCTCTTCATAACAAGCTGCTAAATTGAATTGAGACAACACTGCCCCTTGCTCTGCAGCTTTGGTATACCATTTAATTGCACTTCGATAATTTCTCCTCACGCCTTCGCCTTTTTCGTAACATATTGCCAGATTGTGTTGTGCCCAAGGTTCTCCTTGTTGTGCTGATTTTTTATACCATTCTACGGCTTTTATTGAATCTTTCTCCACTCCATTACCCACTTGAAAGCATCTTCCTAAATTATATTGAGCAATACTATAACCTTGGTTTGCGGATTTCAAAAACAAATCTATTGCCTTATCATAATTTTGCTCCACACCCAAGCCATCAAGATAACAGTTGGCTAAGTCATTCTGCGACCAAGAATCTCCTCTCTCTGCCGCTATGCTATACCACTCTACTGCTTTAAAATAATCTTTTTTTACTCCACGCCCCATATAATAGCAAGCCCCTATATTGAACTGTGCCGCCAAATTCCCTTGTTCAGCAGATTTTGCAAACCACTCAGCAGCAAGTTTGAGATTTTTTCGGACTCCTTTTCCATTCTTATATCGTATGGCCAGCTTGTTCTGCGCTATTGCATCACCATCTTCTGCAAGCTGTTTCAACTCTGAGAAACTGATTTCCGAACCAGAACTAATCTTTCTTTTATTACCACTCATATTATTAAATTTCCTATGTTTAATCGCTAAATAAAAATGCTATCATTATCACTCATATGTTTTTGTTTTGCTTCTAAATTAGTCCTGAAGCTATACCCTGTGCCGTTATTTCAGGAGAGAAGTCTTTCATATATTGCTCCCAAATTTCTTTTCTCTCTTGGAGACAATCATTTATCTCCTCTTTGGTATAATTGAAATTCTTATTTAGATAATTGATTACTTCTTGTATGAAGAGCTCTAAATTTTTTTGTTTTGTATGTTGATTCATTTCCATTAACATTTAAATTTTTATAATATAAACCACTATTGCCAGAGCCTCCATTAAAAACTATTATTCCGTGCAAGAAACCATACGGATTATCTCGAAGTAATATTCCAAGAGATACAGTTCAATGCTCCACCTCGTCTCACAGCTTCCAATGCCGGTATGCCCACTATTTCGCAATCGGGTAGGGTACTGCTGATTTGCTCCATCGCCTGCTCATCTTCGGGTATTCCTATTTGCGGAACAAGCACGAGAGTGCCTATTTGCAAGAAGTTGATGTACGACCAACTGCGCTTGTGCTTCCGTTTCACATTATATTTCAAAATAGTGACATCAAAATTCTTCTCCAAGATTCGAAGATATTCATCGGCAAAAGCCTTGTCGAAATCGGCATAATTGGTCATCAACACTCGGTTGTCGCCCAGACTATGGACGATACCATCGCTGTGACCATATTTCTCGCTCCTATCCCATGGGAGGAAAACAACCTCACATTGGAACGCTTCTTCTATCTGACGTTGCACCTCTGGTGGCGTTTTGTCTTTGTTCTCTACACACACCTTGTCCGTCATCACAACCTTTTCGCCGCATTTCACCACATTGCCACCATCCATCACCAAGTCCGATTCAATGTGGTGGAATACCGGATGCACTACGGGAATCGGACGTAACCCATCGAAACGGACTTCTTCCTCCATGCTCATAGGAAGCAGGCGAAGCAACTCGTTTGATTCCTCTTGGAAGACGAGTTCCGGATTGGTTTGGAGGGTGAGGCCCCTCTTGTCCTGCAGATAATCGGGAGTATATCTATAGAACACGAACCTATCCTTCTCGATTTGGATGGGCATATAATCGCGGCACCAAATGTCTTTTGTTCCTTTCAGATAGGTGAATGGAATTTCCCGTTTCCGCAACGCATCAACGATATGAGCATTCAGAACTGGGCATTTCTCCGGCA